>DATBKR010000300.1:0-4298 GCA_036555805.1 Hyphomicrobiaceae bacterium
CGACATCCTGCGCAAGGCCATGGGCAAGAAGGACAAGGCCATCATGGCCCAGCAGCAGGCCGAGTTCGTGGCCGGCGCCGTCAAGAAGGGCGTGAAGCGCGAGGAGGCCGCCTACATCTTCGAGCTGGTGGACAAGTTCGCGGGCTACGGCTTCAACAAGGCGCACACGGCGGCCTACGCGCACGTCGCCTACTACACGGCCTACCTCAAGGCCAACTTCCGCGAGGAGTTCCTGGCGGCGTCGATGACGCTCGACATGGGCAACACCGACAAGCTCGCCATGTTCGCGGCCGAGGCCAGGAAGTCCGGCATCGCCATCGCTCCGCCGTGCATCAACGCCTCGGGTGTGGATTTCCTCCCCGCCGAGAAGTCCATCCGCTACTCGCTGGCGGCGCTCAAGAACATCGGCGCCCAGGCGGTGGCAAGCCTGGTGTCGGAGCGTGCGGCCAAGGGGCCGTTCGCAGACCTTTCCGATTTCGCCGGCCGCTGCGACCCCAAGGCGCTCAACAAGCGCGCGCTGGAGACGCTGGCCGCGGCGGGCGCGTTCGACGCCCTGGAGCGCAACCGCGCGCTGGCGCATGGTAATGTCGAGGCGATGCTGGCCTTCGCCAACCGCACCGCGGAGAACACCGCCCAGGGCATCGGCGATCTGTTCGGCGGGGGCGGCGATGCGGCCGGGCGCGTCGATCTGCGGCCGGTGAAGCCGTGGACGACCATGGAGCGGCTGCAACACGAGTTCGAGGCGGTGGGGTTCTTCCTCTCCGGCCACCCACTCGATGCCTATGCCGGCGTGCTCGGCAAGCTCGGCGTCGTTTCCTACGCGGAGCTGGAAGCGCGCGCCGACCGCGGCGCGGTGGCGGGGCGGCTGGCCGGCGTGGTCGTCAACGCGCGCGAGCGGCGCTCGCAGAAGGGCAACAAGTTCGCCTTCGCCATGTTCTCCGAGCCCACCGGCCAGTTCGAGGCGGTGATCTTCTCCGAGACGCTGGCCCAGAGCCGCCACCTCCTGGAGCCCGGCACGCCCGTGCTCGTCAGCGTGGAGGGCGAGCGCGACGGCGAGGCGCTCAAGCTGCGCGTAGGGAGCATCGAGTCGCTCGACAAGGCCGCCGAGGGCGTGCAGAAGGGCGTCAAGGTCGTGCTCGACGGCCGCAGCCTGAAGGGCGGGGGCCGTGGCGAGGCAAATGGCGGCGGCGGGCCGCTCGCCGACCTCAAGGCCCTCCTCAAGCCCGACGGCAAGGGCCAAGTCTGCCTCAGCATCGCCCTGGAGGAGAAGGGTCGCGAAGCCGAGATCGCGCTGCCGGGGCTTTTCGACATCTCCCCCGCGCAGAAGGGCGCCATCTCCACCGTGCCCGGCGTGCTGGAGGTGCTGGACGTGTGAGGTGCGCGCCTCGCGATGAGCGATCCTCCCTCCGCTGCCGTCCACATATGGGTTCCCGCCTCCGCGGGAATGACGCAAACTGGGAGCGCACTCCCTCACCACGCACGTCATCCCCGCGGAGGTGGGGACCCATAGGCCACCTCTGCGCAAGGGGGTGCCCTGCCGACTTGGTGCGACTAGTCCTCCGCCTTGGCCTCGTCCCAGAGGCGGTCCATCTCGGTGAGGGTGGATTGGGCGGGGGTGCGGCCGTCCTGGGCGAGCTTGCGCTCGATGGCGTGGAAGCGGCGGGTGAACTTCTGGTTGGCGGAGCGCAGCGCCGTCTCCGGATCGACCTTCAGGTGGCGGGCCACGTTGGCGACGACGAACAGCAGGTCGCCGAACTCCTCCTCGATCCTGGCGCGATCCGGTTCCGGCGCTGGCGCTCCGGGTGAAGCGCCGTCGGGGTTGGCGATCGCCTCCTCCAGCTCCGCCAGCTCCTCCTTGAGCTTGTCGAGCACCGGCGCCAGCGAGGGCCAGTCGAAGCCCACGCGGGCGGCTTTGTCCTGCAACTTGACGGCCCGCGTGAGCCCCGGCAGGCCGACGGATACGCCGTCGAGCACGCTCGGCGCGGCTCCCGTCTCTGCGCCCCGGATCGGCGTCCGGGGCAGGCTCGCGGAAACGGGGTCAGACCCCTCGCCACCAGGCCGGAGATCGGCACTCAGGTTCGGCGCGAGGGGTCTGACCCCGGCGCGCTCCTCGGCCTTGATCCGCTCCCAGAAGCCGGGGGCGGCGCCGGCGGCCCGCTGCTCCGGCGTGCCGAACACGTGCGGGTGGCGGCGCACCATCTTGCCGGTGATCGCCTCGACCACGTCGGGGAAGGCGAAGGCGCCCTGCTCCTCGGCCATGCGGGCGTGGTAGACCACCTGCAGCAGCAGGTCGCCCAGCTCCTCCTTGAGATGGGTGAGGTCGCCCCGCTCGATGGCATCGGCCACCTCGTAGGCCTCCTCGATGGTGTAGGGCGCGATGGTCGCGAAGCTCTGCTCCAGGTCCCACGGGCAGCCGGTACCGGGCGTGCGCAGCGCCGCCATCACGGCCAGAAGGTCCTCGATCGTCTTGCGCGCATCTGCGCTCATTTCGGCCTCGTGAGAAACTCGTGCGGACTTTGGCTGCGTCTGATAGCACGGAATTCCCTGGACCAGCTTGCCGGCGCTTCATGCTGCGCGTCACCGACACGATCTCCATCGACCCGGCCGAGCTGGAAGAGGCGTTCGTGCGCGCCTCGGGGCCCGGCGGGCAGAACGTCAACAAGGTGGCGACCGCCGTGCAGCTGCGCTTCGACACGGCCAGTCGGTCGCTCCCCGGCGATGTGCGCGAACGTCTGCGCCGGCTCGCGGGGCGGAGGCTCACCGCCGACGGTGTGATCGTCATCACGGCGGCCCGCTTCCGCACCCAGGCCCGCAACCGCCAGGACGCGCGCGAGCGGCTCGTCGAGCTGATCCGCCAGGCCGCCGCGCCGCCCCCAGCGCCACGACGGCCAACCAAGCCGAGCTATGCCTCCACCGTGCGTCGGCGCGAGGACAAGCGCCGGCGGTCGGCGCTCAAGTCCCGGCGCCGCGCGACGGTCAGCGAGGACTGAACGCGATAGAACCGACGAGATCGATCGCAGGGGCGCAGGGCCTGACCCCGAACCTGGGTTGGAGCAACGGTGTCAGACCCGGAGGGTCTGACACCTTACCATGGAGCAACGGTGTCAGACCCGGAGGGTCTGACACCTCACCACACGTCGGGCCAGGTGGCGAGGTAGCGCCGGCGGCCGTGGCGTGTGGCGGTGATGCGGTCGACATCGCGGCAGCGCTCCGGCAGGCCGGGGGGCAGGGTGGCGCGGGGCGTCCGGCGCCAGGCGATCTCCACCCAGCGGCGCTCGTTCAGCTCGTTGACGGCCGTGGCGAAGGTCTTCCAGTCGAGGGAGGAACGGCGGAAGAGCGGGACGATGCGCATCGACCAGCCGTGCTCGTGCAGCTCGCCGAGGACAGCGACTGCCACTTTGGAGAAGCGCGGGATTTCCCATTCGTCGTGCGTCATCGCGCAATGTTAGCTGAGCTGGTAAGGGGCGGGGATAAGCGGTCGATTCCTCCATTTTTGGCCACGGGGATAGCCTTTTCAATTCACAATGTATGCGGATTAATGGTGACGGGCGGGTGGCGATGTGGTCTCGTGCGCGCGCCTCGGAGATGAGACGGCGGCTTTCCTGGGACCGCCCCTCAGACAGGAGCCGGGGGCTGCAGTCCGACACCGAGCCCGGCATGGCGGCCAGACCAGCCGAGCGCCGGTCTGGGGTCAGACCCCTTGCGCCAAGGTCGCAATAGAGATCGTGGCTTCGACGCAAGGGGTCTGACCCCGGTTCCCTCGACGCACGTTCGAGGACAAGGGGGTGCGGCTGCGGCGAAGCCTGTCCTCCGATACCCCGCGCGGCATGGTGGCCAGGCCGGCCAAGCGCCGGGCGGCCGTCGGAGGCGGCCGGGCAGGGCGTTGTTCGCGCCCCTCGCGATAAGGTCATGGCCGACGGGCGCGAGCCTGGACGCCCTGCTCCTCCTCCCCCACCCCTCGAGGGCGCTCCCCTGCGAGGACGAAGCCGTCGGCACAGCGCCCACTGGACTCTCCTCTCCCTCCTACCGATCTGCTACGATGGCTTTATGCCCAAGCTCGATCCCAACCGCCCGTTCATTCCCGTCCGCATTGCCGTGCTCACGGTGTCGGATACGCGCGCGCTGGCCGACGACACGTCGGGCGACACGCTGGCCCAGATGATCCAGGCGGCGGGCCACGAGCTGGCCGCGCGCGCCATCGTCAAGGACGACACCGAGGCGATCCGCACCCAGGTGCGGGCGTGGATCGCGGACCAGAGCATCGACGTGGTCATCACCACCGGGGGCACCGGGTTCAC
>DATBKR010000301.1:0-5863 GCA_036555805.1 Hyphomicrobiaceae bacterium
CGCCAGGATTGATGCCGCGGCAATCGTCAGGCTTTTGGCGTCGCCCTTGATGATGCCCTGCTGCGGAAGCTCAAGCCCTTTCAAGCGCCGGCCATCGACAAGCACATGATCAGGCGGATGCGGCAGGCCGTCGATGGCGCGGCGCATGGCAAGACGGCTCGCCCAGTAGATGTTGATATCGTCGATCTCGCTCACCTCGGCAAATGCCACGGACCATGCAACGGCTGACGCCTTGATCTCGCCTGCAAGCCGTTCGCGGCCAGCGGCATCGAGCTTCTTGGAGTCATCGACACCGACGATGCGCGTCCCGGGCGCGAAGATGACCGCAGCGGCGGAGACCGGACCGGCAAGCGGGCTCATCCCGGCTTCATCCACGCCGGCCACGTATCGAGCCCCGGCCGACCACAGCAACCCCTCGTACTGAAGCATCTTGCGCAGCCGCTGGCCCTCGGACCGGTTCTCGAACCGGCGCCGCGCGACAGCGGCAAGAATCGACCGCGCACCTGGGCGCGCATCTGCTTTCAGGGCCGCTTCGGTGGCAACGTCGAGCGCCCGCCCTTCAACCACGAAGCGCAACCGGACCCGCGCAAGGCAAAGCCGTCCCATGGGCGGCAATCTAGCCAAACGGCTGCGCCGGGCAACTACGGGTGATTGTTCCCGCAAGATGACGGAACTCTACGGCGCTCCAAGTGGTTACACGCTGCGCCGCTGGTAGATATGGAATGGCCCGCGATCTCAGTCCCGCAGAAGCTGTCGTTGACCCGAAGGAGGCGGCCGAGCATGCCGGCCTCACCTACGTCTCCGACGACAAGCCCGGCATCCGCCGCCGCCGATCCGGCAATGGTTTCGCCTACTCTGGTCCAGGTGGCAGCCGCATCGGCGATACGGCGATCCTGAAGCGCATCAAGGCTCTCGCCGTCCCGCCGGCCTGGACCGACGTCTGGATCTGTCCGAGACAGGATGGGCATATCCAGGCTACCGGCCGCGACGCGAGGGGACGCAAGCAGTACTGCTATCACCGGCGCTTTCGCGAGGTCCGCGAGAGCACCAAGTATCATCACATGCTGCACTTCGCAGAGAGCCTGCCCGCGATCCGCAAGAAGATCAGAAAACATCTGGCCCTGCGCGGCCTGCCACGCGAAAAGGTGCTTGCAACCGTCGTCAACCTCCTGGAGACGACGCTCATCCGGGTCGGGGGCGATGAGTATGCCAAAGAGAACAAGAGTTACGGCTTGACCACGCTCAAGAACCGCCACGTGGACGTGAACGGCTCCGAGCTGCGCTTCACCTTCAAGGGCAAGGGCGGAAAGGTCTGGCGGCTCGGCGTGCGCAATCGCCGCGTCGCCAAGGTCATCCGTGCCTGCCAGGAGCTGCCCGGTCAGGAGCTCTTTCAATACATCGATGAGGCGGGCGAGCTCCGTGACGTGACCTCATCGGATGTGAATGCCTACCTCAAGGAGATCAGCGGCGAGGACATCACGGCCAAGGATTTTCGCACCTGGCATGGCACCGTGCTGGCAGCGATGGCGCTCAACGAGTTCCAGAAGTTCGACACGCAGGCCGGCGCCAAGAAGAACATCCGTGAAGCGATCAACCGCGTGGCGGCACGCCTCGGCAACACCGCCACCATCTGCCGCAAGTGCTACGTCCACCCCGAGATCCTGACCACCTACGTTGAGGGCTCGCTTCTGCTCGAAGTGAAGGAGCGGGTCGAGGCCGAGCTGCGCGAAGACCTTCCAGGACTGAAGCCCGAGGAGGCGGCCGTGCTCACCTTGCTGCAGCGGCGCGTCAGCACCACGCTCAAAGACAAGCTCGCCGCCTCCGTGAAGAAGCTATCACCCATCAAGGTGCGCAAGGCCGCTCATGTGGGCGGTTCTCATTGACGCATTCAAAAGACTGGCTCTGGCACCGCGTGGCCCGCTTGGCGCGGCGCTGTGGAGATGGCGAGCCTCTGCGCTAGCGGAACCTATCCAGATTTGTATAACTACCGACACACGCGAGCATCGCGATGGTGACGGTCAGAGTGGGGCGCGTGAAGATCGCCCTGTCCCCTGCAGGAGCTGTTCGCCCGCGCGCACGAGCGGCTCACACGCTTCATTCCGCTATGGGCACTGCTGGAACATTGCATTTGCCGGCAGCGTTGCACTGCAAAAATGCAGGTACTGATGCGATCGGCGTTGTCGCTTGGAGCGATACTCTTCATGGCCCTGCCCCCGATTGTCAGACCCGCCGCTCAAGCACTGCCCCCGGATTACGGGCCGCAGCCCAGCGTGCCGCCGCCCAAAGAAGGCTGGCTGCCGACCGTCAAGTGGTCGGTGGCGAAGCCTTGGTCCAAGGGTCAAGTGCCGAAGGCAGCGGCGGGCCTGCAGGTGGTGGCGTTTGCGCAGGGTCTCAAGCATCCGAGGTGGCTGCAGGTGCTGCCCAACGGGGACGTGCTTGTCGCCGAAGCGGCCACTGAGCCCAGCCCATCGTGGCCGCTGCGGGCGCTGATCCAAAACTGGGTGCAGCGGCGGACCGGCGCGATCGTGGAAAACGCCAACCGCATCTCGCTCTTGCGCGACGCCGATCGCGACGGTGTCGCTGAACAGCAGTTCATCCTCCTGGAAGGCCTGCGGCAGCCGTTCGGAATGGCTCTGGTCGGCGACCATCTCTATGTCGCCAATACGGACAGCGTGGTGCGCTTTCCATACCAGCCGGGCGACACTCGCATCACCGACAAGGGCACCAAGCTGCTCGACCTGCCGGTCGGTCACCATTGGACGCGAGCGCTCCTCGCCAGTCCAGATGGCACGAAGCTGTACGTGACCGTGGGATCGGGCAGCAATATCGGCGAGAACGGCATGGACCTCGAGACGGGCCGCGCAACCATCCTGGAGCTCGACCTCGGCAGCGGTCGCGCGCGCATTTTCGCCTCTGGCCTGCGCAACGCCAACGGGATGGCCTTTGAACCGACGACCGGCGCACTGTGGACGGTCGTCAATGAGCGTGATGAAATTGGCGACGACGTACCGCCTGATTATCTCACCTCGGTGAAGGACGGCGGCTTTTACGGTTGGCCCTACAGCTACTGGGGCAAGAACGTAGATCGCCGCGTGCAGCCACAGCGCCCCGATTTGGTAGCAACTGCAATCACGCCCGACTACGCGCTGGGTGCCCATACCGCCGCACTCGGCCTCGCTTACTATGGCGGCAAGGAGCTGCCCGCACAGTTCCAGGGCGGTATGTTCATCGGCCAGCACGGCTCCTGGAACCGCAGCGAGTACAGCGGCTACAAAGTCATCTTTGTACCATTCAAGGAAGGCCGGCCGGCTGGCCCCCCCATCGATGTGCTGACGGGGTTTCTCAAGCATGACGGCAGCGGCACGGCGCACGGGCGCCCTGTTGGCGTCGCAGTGGACAACGCGGGCGCCCTCCTCGTCGCCGACGACACGGGCAATAGCGTCTGGCGCGTAACGCACGACAGCCAGTCCCAAATGAAATGATGGAACCTGTTGCCGCGTCCGCCACGCTGTGATCGAGGATCGACCCAGCGTGGCCATGCCGACGCATCGCGCGGGTCCTGGCCGGGGTCAGCGATTTCCTTGGTCATCTCGCTCGCCAAGAACACCCGCACCTTGTCGCCGTCGCGTTTGAACTCACGATCACCATGGATGGTGACGCCCAGGGAACTGTCTCAGGCATCGGTCCGTTGTCCGGCCGATGGTGTCCCTTGCACCCATAAGCCACGTCCGCCCGGTTTTCGCGATTGCGTACGCTTGGGCCGGGGTGGCGGTCATGTGGGCGTTCTGGGTGAGCTTCGTCATCTTTCTCGCCGAGCCGCGCCAGGTTCTGGCGTGGTGGCCCTTGCCGACGATCGACCGCGTTGTTTCGCCTCAGCAACCCGCCCTTGCCGCCTGCATCGACCTCGCGCTCGTGGCCGTGTTTGGCCTTCAGCACTCGGTGATGGCCCGCCCCTGGTTCAAGCGGCGCATCATGAGTTGGATTCCCGAGGGTTTGGAGAGAGCGACCTACGTGCACACGGCCAACGTGGCGCTCTTCATGCTCATCCTGCTCTGGCAACCCATTCCCGCAGAGGTCTGGAACGTCGAGGGCAGTGCAGCGCGAGATGCGCTTTGGCTCCTGTTTGGAGCCGGTTGGGTCATTTTATTCCTTGGTGCCTGGTCCTTTGGCATGCGGGAGCTGCTCGGCCTTAAGCAGTTGCGGGCCTGGACCGAAGGCAGGCGCCACGCATCGTGCCTCAAGACCGGCCTTCTCTACCGCTGGCTGCGCCATCCCATGTACGTTGGCGTCCTGATGGGTGTGTGGGCCACGCCGCGGATGAGTATCGGCCACTTGCTGCTGGCGTTTGCTCTTACGGCATACGTGCTGATTGCGATGCGGTATGAGGAGCGCGACCTGCTGCACAGGTTCGGCCGCCGCTACGCCGATTGGCGCGGCGTCCCTTGACCGGGACCGTCAATGCGCGGCACCGGGACCACGTCGTTCCTCCCGTAGCAAGCTTCGTTGTCCTCTACGCGCTGCTCTATGGCGCGTTTGGCGCGGCATCACCCTTCCTGCCGGCTTTCATCGAGGAACGTGGCATCCCTCCGGAGCTGATCGGCATCCTGTTCGGAGCCGGCACGGCGATCCGGCTGGTTTCCGCGCCGGTGGCTGGCCGCATCGCCGACCGCACGCAGGCCCTTCGTCTGACCCTGGCGGTGTGCGCGGTCGGCACGGCGCTCGCGGTCATGAGCTACCTGCCGGCGGCCTCGTTCTGGGTGCTCCTGGTGGTGAGCCTCCTTCACGCAGCCGCTTTGGCGCCGACGACCAATCTGGCCGATGCCCTCACGTTGGTCGCCTCACGACGGGGTGGACCCCTCGGATTCGAATACGGCTGGGTCCGGGGTGCCGGTTCGGCGGCCTTCATCGTTGCCTCGATCATCGCTGGATGGGCCATCGCGTCGTACGGCCTGAGCATGGTCATCTGGTTGCAGGCCCTGCTGATGCTGGCTGTGCCTTTCGCGGTGATGCGCGTGCCCCCGGTCGCCGCAAGAGCCGAGACGGCGCCGGTCACGCGCGCCGGGATCGCGGCTCTGCTTCGCCTGCCTGTGTTCCGCCGCGTGGTGCTGGTGGCGGCGCTCATCCTTGGCAGTCACGCGATGCACGACACGTTCTCGGTGATCCGCTGGAGGGCCGCCGGCATTTCGCCGCAAGCCATCAGCGTGCTCTGGTCGCTGTCTGTGGCGGCGGAGGTCGTGGTGTTCTTCGTGCTCGGGCCCTGGCTGCTGCGCAGACTGACCCCAGCCGGGGCCGTTGCGCTGGCCGCCATGGCCGGCGCAGCGCGATGGCTGGTCGCGGCGCTCACCACCGACGTCGTCGCACTGTCGCTGATGCAGCCGCTGCACGGTGTGACCTTTGCCCTGCTGCACCTCGCTTGCATGCGCCTGCTGGCGCAGAGCGTTCCGGACGCCCTTGCCGCCACCGCCCAGGCCCATCTACGGCACGGTCGGCGTCGGCGCGGCGACTGCCCTCGTTACGCTTGTCTCCGGATGGCTCTATGCCGGCCTGGGACCGGCCGCCTTTGGCGTCATGAGCGGGTTGTGCCTCGCCGCATTGCCGATCGCGCGCTCATTGAGGTCGGCGCCAGAAGTGACATCCCGCTAGCAGGCGAGTTTCGGCGCGACGCCTGCCTCCGGCGTGCGCTCATTGTGATAGCGGCGGATGCGGGCCCAATAGAGGGCACCCTGGCACATCGGGCAAGGCGTTGCCGTGGAGTAGACGTCGCAATCGGAAAGATCCCGTCGATTGAGCCGCCGTGCGGCATCGCGGACAGCCAGCAGCTCGGCATGCGCGGTAGGATCGCTGTGGAGCACGACGTAGTTCC
>DATBKR010000302.1:0-16528 GCA_036555805.1 Hyphomicrobiaceae bacterium
GCAGCTATGGTGGCACTGACGGTGGCACAGGAGCCAATGCTGCGGATGTCAGTTCCCTCTTTGACGCGCTGGCGCTGGCCCAGCAGCCGACGACATCGGGCGGCGCCCCAGGCACCTCTGATTCGGGCAGCAATAACCTCCATGGGGGCAACGCGACCGGCTTCGGATGCGGCGGCGGCGGGGCCGGCTGGTATGGCGGCAACGGCGGCAGCGGCCGTTACGGCGGCGGCGGTGGCGGCGCCGCGACCGTCTCCAACGCATCGCTGACCGGCGGCGACGGCGGCCAGGGCGCCATCGTCATCTCCTACCTGCTGCCCCCGGGAGAGCCGCCGCCGCCGGTACTGCCGACGGGGCCGACCCGCGTCTCCTCTTTCGCCTACGATCCCACCTCGGGCCTCCTCACGCAGGAGGTGATCGAGCCAGACACCCCGGCGCTGCGGCTCCAGACCGACTACACCTTGAACGCCTTCGGACAGAAGGTCTCGGTCACGGTGAGCGGCGCCGACATCGCCACCCGCTCGGCTGCCGCCGCCTACGACAGCAAGGGCCAGTTTCCTGCCAACTTCAGCAATGCGGCATCCCAAACCGAGAGCTGGGAGCACGATCCCCGCTTCGGCACCCCCACCAAGCAAACCGGGCCCAACGGGCTCGTTACCACCTCGGCCTACGACGACTTCGGCCGCAAGACGCTGGAGCTGCGCGCCGACGGCACCCGCACCGCCTGGAGCTATCTCTACTGCGCCGGCACCAACGGCGGCACGGTGAGCTGCCCCGCGGCCGCCACCCACCTTGTCGAGGCCAAGCTGCTCGGCCCCGACGGCACCACCAAGATCGCGCCCACGGGCGTCAACTACTACGACCAGCTCGATCGCGTCATCGCTTCCGACACCGAGGGCTTCGACGGCAGCCTCATCCGTACCGAGACCCGCTACGATGCTCAGGGTCGTGTGGAGAAACGGAGCCGCCCCTACTTCGTCACTGGCGGCACGCCGCAATGGATCACCTACACCTACGATGCGCTGGGCCGCGTCCTCACCGAGACCGCGCCCGACGGCGCCACCACCACCGACGAATACCACGGGCTCACCACCAAGGTGACCAATGCCGCGAACCAGACCACCACCACGACCAAGAACAGCCAGGGCCAGGCGGTGCAGGTCACGGATGCCGAGAGCCACGCTACGACCTACGAGTACGAACCGTTCGGCGGCCTCGCCAAGGTCACGGACGCCGTCGGCAACGTGACCACGGTTACCTACGACACGCGTGGTCGCAAGACAGCGATAAGTGACCCCGACATGGGATCATGGACTTACGCTCATGATGTCCTTGATCAACCCAAGATGCAGACCAATGCCGCGGGCGAGGTGACCACCTTCAGCTACGACCTCCTGGGCCGCCTCGTCCAGCGCGTTGAGCCGGGGCTCACATCCACGTGGACCTGGGATACCAGCCCCAACGGCATCGGCAAGCTTGCCTCGGCGAGCACCGGCGCGAGCTACACCCGCACCCATACCTACGACGCCCTGGGCCGCCCGGACCAGGTGCAGATCACCATCAACGGCACGCCCTACACCATCACCACCGGGTACGACGCGGCGAGCCGCCTGTCCACGGTCACCTACCCCTCGGGCTTCGCCGTCACCTACGGCTACAACGCCACGGGGTACCAGTACCAGCTCTCCAATGCCGCTACCTCCGAGGTCTACTGGACCGCCAATGCCAGGGATGCTGAGCTGCACCTCACCCAGCAGACCGCCGGCAACGGGGTGCTCACGACCCAGGTGTTCGATCCCCAGACCGGCCGCCTCAGCAGCATCGTGGCCGGCGACGCCGGTGCGGTGCAGAACCAAGCCTATACCTACGACCTCGTCGGCAAGCTCATCACCCGCAGCGATGCCAACACCTCGCTGGCCGAAAGCTTCACCTACGACATCCTGAACCGGCTCGCCTCTTCCACGGTGACCCTGACGCCCGCACCGCTGGTGGCGACATTCGCCTACAACGCCATCGGCAACCTCACCTACAAGTCCGACGTCGGCACCTACAGCTACCCGGCTCCCGGCGAACCCAGGCCGCACGGTGTTACCTCCATCTCGGGCGGGGCGATCAACACCACGTTCAGCTACGACGCCAAGGGCAACATGACCTCGGGCAACGGCCTGAGCGTGACCTACACGGCCTTCAACAAGCCGGCCACCATCACGCGCGGTACCGCCTCCATCAGCTTCGACCACGACCCCGAGCACCAGCGCTACGCCCAGACCAGCCTTTCGGGCGTCACCTTCTACCTCTCGGGCGGCGGCGTCCTGGCCGAGCGCTTTGCCGGCTCCGGCGGCACGGTCCGCTGGACCAACTACCTGATCGTTGGTGGCCGGATGATCGGCATCCGCGTCGAGAACAGCGACGAGACCACCCTCACGCGCTACTTCCACGCCGACCACTTGGGCTCCATCGCGGTCATCACCGATGAGGTCGGCGTGGTGAAGGAGCGCCTCTCCTACGACGCCTGGGGGCTGCGCCGCAACCCCGACGGTACGCCCGACCCCTCGGGCTCCATCACCAGCCAGTCGAACCGCGGCTTCACGGGGCAGGAACACCTGGAGGCAGTGGGGCTGATCCACATGAACGGGCGCGTGTACGACCCGCTGCTCGGCCGCTTCGGCACGCCCGATCCCACAACGGAAGCCCCGTTCTCGACGCAGGGCTGGAACCGCTACAGCTACGTCGGCAACTCTCCGCTCAACTTCACCGATCCTTCCGGCTACTGCTTCCTCGGTTGTTTCTGGAAGCCGCTCTTCAAAGCCGTCGGCCAGTTCTTCCAGCGGTTCTGGGGCACCATAGTGCAGTTCGCCGCGACGGCCATATGTGTCGCTACACCTGGATGCCAACCCTTCCTGCCGCTGATCGCAGGCGCCACATCAGCTGTTGTAACTGGCATAACCAGTGGCAACCTAGGGCTGGCACTGAGGGCCGGCTTCATCAGTATGGTCACGACTGTCGTCGCTCAATATGTCCAAGAAGCCTTGGGGGGGCTGTCGTCGGAGACTGGAGCAGCGAGCGGGGCAACCGCATCATCGGATTTGGGGCAGCCGAGCTATCTGGGCGGGCCTCGCGAGCCTGGGCTCACGTGGGATGACGAGATTGGCGATTGGGTGCTCCATGGTCGGCAATGCCTTACGCCCACTGGCGCCTGTCCCGGTGCAATTGGTGCTGGTCTCGCAAGTAGTTCCGCTGGTCCCGCCAGCAGTTACATAAGTACAGCCATTCATGGCGGGTTGACAGCGGCGTCGTTCCTACCGTCGGTATTCGGTGCGGCAGCCTCCCTTTTGGAGGCGGGCCTCTACGCCTACGAAGGGAATCGCCTTGCTGCCGGAGTGGCCATTGCGGCGGCGGGTGTAGGAGTTTTCAGTAATGCGGGTGCGGCAAAACTCGGGTTCGGCGCGCTGACGCATGCGGCGCAGTATGGTATCGTATCTTACGGCACACTGGCAAAAACGCTAAGCGGCACCGGATTGCGGGCTCACCATCTTATTGAAAAGCGATTCGCCGAAGTGATGGGGCAGAACCCTGACGATATGCTTTCAATAGCGGTGACGGTAACAGAGCACCAAGTGTTTACGAATATGTGGAGGAACGCGATTGGTTACATGGGGATGAAGGCGACAGCAGAAACCACGGAAACGGCAACGAGAGAGCTGGTTGAGGGGACTGCGCGTGAGATCTATAAAGACTACCCAGCCATCTTGAAGGCGCTCGGACTATGAAAATCGTGCACCGAATTGCGTTGCGCGCAAGCGAATCACAGCGGAAGGAGCTTGAGGCACTAGGAGTGGTCACGCCACCAGGCGACATCCTCCCGGGAGAGCGAGACGCCTTCGTCGCGTTCGATGTGACTGAAGATCATCCGAATTGGCCGTCCCTTCGACGGCTGTTCGATCAGTGGAAAGTGCCCGACAATGTCAGAACCGTCTTCTCAAAGAGTGAAATTAAAGCCGCGGATTGGCTTAAACTTACTTCCGAGTGGTATCATGGCTATCCGCAACCGGATGACGGTCACTTCGGATACCTTGGCGTAACGTATGATCTCTCGGACTACTGCAAGAAGTGTGGGATAGGCGCCAGGCAAAAGGCTCCATTTCAAATGGAAGGTGAGCCAAGGTGGGGGCGCAATGGCATTCTTCAACTCAACTGGGTATTCGATGAGTACTTTGTAACACCCGAGGTGTGGACCAAAGTCTTCAAGGCGCATGGCGTCCGGAGCCGACCTGTGACGGACACGACGGGCTCCGAACTGAGGAGTGTTCTCCAGCTTGTGGTCGAGGAAGAAGTTGACTTGCACACAGAGGGACTCGCAACAGAGGCGTGCGCGATCTGCGGGAGAATCAAGTACCTGCCCGTAACGAGAGGTCCTTTCCCGGCACTGGTCACAAGGCCTGCCAGGGAGATAGCGAGGACGAAAGAGCACTTCGGCAGTGGTGGGCGCGCGTTTAGGGCGATATTAGTCTCCAAGGCGCTCGCCCATGCGCTCAATAGCGAAGCAGTTCGCGGAGTGTCACTGCGACCGGTAGCCAAGCGCACTGACGGCCACTGAGTGTCCACTACGAGCAGCGCAAGCTGAGGATGAAGGGGAGTGGAGAGGGTTGCTACTCTTAACAGGGAAACGCCCCCGGGGGGTGCCGTCCCGATAGTGGTGGGATTTGGTGAGGTAGCTCCTCCGGCGAAGACGAGCGTAGCTCGTCAGGCGGCGAGGTCAATTGGCTCGGCAAGGGGCTGCGCGATCGACGTCGAGCCGTCGACCTTTCTGAGCACGATCTGACCGGAGGCGAGCAGCGCCCAGAACAGCATCGCTGCGGTCTCGGCCGAGGGCAGCACGGTCTGCGTCTTGATGCGCCGCTTGAACTCCAGGTGCAGACGCTCGATGGCGTTGGTGGTGCGCGCCGACTTCCATTGCTCGACGGGCAGCCTCGTGAACGTGAAGAGCCGGTCGCCGGCCTCCTCCAGGCTGGTCGCGACGGCCTCGCACTTGTCGCGCCACTTGCGCACGAAGGCTTTGCGCCGCTTCTCGATGGCTTGCGGACTGTCGGCATAGATCATGTCGGCGTAATCGGCCGCAATCTCGTCAGCCAGCCGTTTCGGCGCGTGCGCCATCAGGTTCCTGAGCTTGTGCACCGTGCAACGCTGCAGAGGCAGATCGGGCCACAGCGAGGCGAGCGCCTTCTCCAGTCCGGGCGCGCCGTCGGCAATGGCGAGCTCGGGGCGCTTGAGCCCGCGCCGTGTCAGGTCGTCGAGAACGCCGCGCCAGGCGGCCTCGCTCTCGCCGCCCATGTTCTTCACGGCAAGCAGCACCTTTTGCCCGTCGCGCCGCACGCCGAGCACGACCAGCAGCGAGATCGCCGTCGCCTTTTTGTCGGGCCGCACCTTGACCACGGTGCCGTCGAGGATGAGCCGCACGATGTCCTCTGGCGCCAGATCGCGCCGGTTCCAGCTCTCCCAGTCGGCCTTGATCTGCCGCCACACCCGCGACACCTTCGACTTCGAGATGGCGCCGCGAAATACCGCCGTCAGGGCACGCCCTACGCGCCGCGTGTTGGTGCCGGCCAGGTAGGCGCCGGCGATCAGCGCATCGACCTCGCGCGTGCGCCGGCGGTAGGCAGGCAGGGTCTTGTTGACCCACTCCGTCGTCCGCCCGTCGGCCGTGTCGAGACGCGCCCGCGGCACCGCCACCTCAATCGTGCCGAAGCTGCCCATCACCTGGCGTTCGCGCCGCCCGCGGCGATGACCCGTAGAGGGCACGGCGGCGGCCGCAGGCTCCCCATTGCCGAGCCCTCTTGCTTCCGGCTCTTCCTCCAGCAGCGCCTCGATGAAGCCGCGGATCGTGCCGCGCACGCCGGCCTCCAGCGGTGTGGACCATCCCTCGTCCAGCAGGTGCTCCGAATCTGCTCCCGTGACATCTGTCGTCATGGCGTTGTCTCCGTCGGCGGCTGCCAACCGCCGTTTTGGCTTTTATTTCAAGCCGGAGATAACGCCACCTCCGATTCCCACCAATCCTGGGACGGCACCCCCCGGGGCAACACGACATGGGCAACTACCTACACACGTCCTTGAACAACAACTCACGGGAGGCACCGCCTTCGAGCAAGCTTCAACCATCACCCCGCGCACCACCGCTACGCGCAGACCAGCCTTGGGGCGTCACTTTTTGCCTATCGGGCGGCGGCGTGGTGGCCGAGCGCTTCGCGGGCTCCGGCGGCATCCGTGCGCTGGGACCAGCTATCCGATGGGGCGGGCGGCTGATCAGCGTCCGTGTCGAGACAGCGACGAGCCCCCCCGTCACGCGCTCAACCGCGACATGCCATCAGTCGAGGACCATAGCACAACCGGCGACAAAAGAGGTGGTCCCGTCATTTCTTGCGAGGGTAGAGCTCCAATTCGACCGAGCGGTCCGCCTGCTGCAGCTTGGCGGTCATCGCATCGATCGACTCCACCTTCCATCCCAGAATGGTCTCGCCTTCGCTGAGCCAGGCGCCGCGCGAGTCCGCCTTGTTGAAGATGTAGGCTTTCCTGGCGTTGTCCATGATCACCACGCCGCCGAGAACCAGACCAGGGTCGGCCGGCGGCGGAAGGGCTGCGGGCCTCGGAGGCGCAGGCGGCGGCGGGGGAGGTGGCGGAACGTAGGGCGCGCGGGCCTTGAAGAACACCGGCTTGGCCACGGTCTGTCCATAGGCGGCGAGCGGCCTGGGCTCGGGCGGGTCGAGCTCGGAGGCCGACGGGTCCGGAGACTGCCCGGCTGCGGCGACGGAGGCCTTCGCCTGCGGCCCCGGTGCCGGGATTTCCAATGCCGCAGCCAGCAGCCAGGCGTTGAGCGACGCCAGGCCCGCGAGGCCGGCCAGTGCCAGCGGGGCGACGCGCCGCGTCATGGCGCGGGCTCCTCGATGCGCATGGCGCCGACAACGTCGAACTGGGCTTCGATGACCGGCTCCTGGGATGCGCCGGCCGGTCCGACCGGCGCCGTATGCCTGAGCGTTGCGCCCGTCACGAACAGATAGGGCCTGGCGCTTTCCATAGCGTGGACCGCGCGCTGGATCGCGGCAAGGGTGCCGAACGCCTCGACATGCGAGCCAAGGTACCGGATCTGCCCTTCGGACTTCGGCGGCAGGTTGCGGATCGACCGCAGCCTGGCGCCGGCCGCCTCGACCATTCCCTTCAGCCGCGTCTGCAGCTCGGCGCCGATCGCGCCGTCGGCCTTGCCCGTGAGGAATTCGGCCCCGCCGACGGGCGCCCGTTTCGCGGCTGGCTGCGCGCTCGTCTCGCGTGCCGCCACCGCCTGCAGCCGTGCCAGGATCAGCCTCTGCCGGGCAATCTCGCGATCGCGGTCGGCAAGCAGCCCGCTCACGGGTACGACGCATGCGTACATGATGGCGAGGCCCGCGGCGAGGTTGCCGAGGAGGAACAGCAGCCGGCGCGGCAGCGGCGCTCCTGGCCAGGCCGGGATCATCGCGAGGCCGTCCTTGGCGAGCCAGCACCCTTGAGCTTCGCCTGGATGATGAAACGCTCCCGGCCCTCCGCAGGATCCATGGTGACTGGGCCGACCAGCGCGGCTTCGGCGAACATTGGGGAGCCGTCGAGGAGAGGGACCAGGCCGGCAGCGGTGGCGGAGAAGCCCGACAGGACCACCTGCCGGCCCTCCGGCGTCTCGGACAGGCGCAGCTCCGACAGCCACGTGTGCGCCGGCAGCACACGCGTCGCCTCCTCCCAGACATCCAGCAGTCCGGGGGCGTTCCGCTCCGCTCTGAGGCGCTGGACGACGGCCTGCTCCTGCCGGAGCTTGTCGATCGCGCCGAGCACGCGCCTCGCCTTGCCCGTGGCGGCCGCTATTTCGGCTTGCAGGCCATCGAGGAGCACCTGCTGGCCCTGGTACCTGGTCGCGAGCACCGTGACAGCGAGCAGGAGCGCCGTGCAGGCAAGACCAAAGGCGACCCTGTGAGCCCAGCGGTTCCGGCCCACCGCCGACGACCGCTTCGTGACGATCGAGGCAGGCGCGTCGTCAGCGCCGGCGTCAGGGCACTCGATGAAGCCGATCTCATCCGCCGCGAGCCCCAAGGCCTGCGCGGCGGCGGCCACATGCGCGCGGCGCACGACCCATTGCGAGACAACGAACCTGTCGCCTTCCCTCCGGACGCGGTGGCCGTGGTGGATGTCGTCGAGCTCAAACGGCGTCTTGGCCAGCAGATCCTGCACAGCGACGGCATAGAGCGCGCGCCGCGCCGCGAGCGGCAGCGCGAAGCTGCGGCAGAATATGTGCTCCTGGGGAAGACTGAGACCGATGGACGCCTGAGCCCGGCTGCACCGGTGATGGCGCAGGAACTCATCGATCAGATCGGTGGAATAGTCTCCTCGGCCGATCTGGCTCGACGCCAGGAGGCGGCCACGGTCGGTCTTCAGATGAAAGGCGACCGCATCCGCCCCCGGCGCCAGCACCAGCGCGCGCCCTCCGCTGTCCACGAGCCAGTCCGCAACGCGCTGGGGAAAGAGGCCGAGGAATTCTTTCAGCCACCACCGGCCGAAGCCGTCGACAAGCTCCCCGGCCTTGGCGACCTGAAGGGTCAGGGACCAGACTGTTGCACTCAGGTCCATGGGCGTCCCCGGCCATCGGCGAAGGGCGTCGTCATCAGCCGGCCCTCGTGGCGCTCAGCACCTCGTCGATCGTGGTGGCGCCGGTCCAGACCTTGGCCATCCCCGCTTCGTACATGGTCAGCATGCCGTGCGAGCGCGCCGCTTTCTCCAGATCGGCGTCAGAGGCGGCCGAGAGGATCAGGCGCTCGACCTCCGCGTCAACAGCCATCAGCTCGGCGATCGTGGTCCTGCCGGAATATCCCGTGTTGCCGCAGGCCGTGCACCCCGTCGCTCTGCGCAGGTCGGGAGCACCGAGCCCGTCGATGCCGGGAACGCGGCGGCGGATCTCCTTGGCCCACTGCTCCGCGTTCTCTTGCGGCCCGCAGCACTGCCGGCACAGCCGCCGCACCAGCCGCTGGGCCAGCACCCCGCGCAAGGTGGACGCCAGCAGGTAGTTCTCGATGCCCATGTCAACCAGACGCGTGATGCTGGCCGCCGCGCTGTTGGTGTGCAGCGTCGAGAACACCAGGTGCCCCGTGAGCGAGGCCTGCACGGCGATGCGCGCCGTCTCCAGGTCGCGGATCTCGCCGATCATGATGATGTCCGGGTCCTGGCGCAGGATCGAGCGCAGGGCGTGCGGGAAGTCGAGCCCGATTGCCCCATGAACTTGCACCTGGTTGATGCGCTCGAGCTGGTATTCGATGGGGTCCTCGACGGTGAAGAGCTTGCGGTCGGGACGGTTGAGCATCTTGAGCGCGGTGTAGAGGGTGGTGGTCTTGCCGCTGCCCGTCGGCCCGGTGACGAGGACGATGCCGTTGGGCTGCCGCATGAGGTCCTGCAGTCCCGCCACCAGCTCCGGCGTGAACCCCAGCTTCTGGAAATCGAGCTCGACGCGGGAGCGGTCGAGGATGCGCAGCACCACGCTCTCGCCGAAGGCCGTGGGGATGGTGGACATGCGGAAGTCGATGTCGATGCCGCGCACGGCGATCTTGATGCGCCCGTCCTGGGGCAGCCGCCGCTCGGCGATGTCGAGGCGCGCCATGATCTTGAGGCGCGAGGTGACCGCCGCCTGCACGTCGGTCGCCAGCGTGCGCACGGTCCTGAGCGCGCCGTCGATGCGATAGCGCACGAGCACGCCGTCGCCCGTCGGCTCCACGTGGATGTCGGAGGCCTGCGCCTCGACGGCCTCGCCGATGACCTGGTTGACGAGGCGGATGGTGGGCGCCTCGCTCGCCATGTCGCGCAGGCGCTGCACGTCGATCTCGCTCGCCTCCCCGGCGCCCGCGCGCGCGCCGTCGGCGTCCGCGCCCGACGGCGCATAGAGGGTCTGGTAGGCCTTGTCGAAGTCGGCCGGCGCAAGCAGGCGGGGGCTCACGGAGCGCTCGATCAGGTAGGCGAGCGCGCGCAGGGGCTCCTCGCTGAAGGGATCGGTCACACCGATGGCGATGCTGTCCTCGCCGACGGCCAGCGGCAGCACGCGGTTGCGGCGCACGAAGTCGGCCCGGACGATGTCGGGCAGGACCGGCTCGGCCGGCACCTCCGCCAATGACGCCATCGGTATCGACAGGTACGCGGAGAGCGCCGCGGTGAGGTCGGTCTCGGACAGCAGGCCCAGCTTGGTGAGCACACGGTCGAAGCGCTCGCCGGTCGTGCGCGCTGCGCGCCGCGCGCGGTCGAGCGTGGCATCGTCGATGTGACCGCCTTCGGCCAGAAAGGCGCCGAGGCTGTCGGCGAGGTCGCCGTCCCCCCGGTGCGCGATCTCCGCGATGTGCGTTTCCCCTGGACCTTCGGCCATCGGAAACGATGCGCGGCTGGTCACTGCCATGGCTGGCCCATTCCCTGCATCCCGCAACTCTACGTTGCCCTGCGCCCGCATAGAACCGTGCCAGCGCTTGCGCCGAGGCAGGCGTTGCCCTCGGGCAACTTGCCGTCGGACAGGCTCTATTTGTTTCTCCAGCTCAGGAGCCAATAGGGCTGGGAGGGTTGGTCAGCCAGCCTGACCACAACCTCGCGCGTGAGCGCACCGTCCGGTTGCGGCATCTCCACCCGGATGGCGAAGGCGCGGCCCCACACCGCGACGGCCGGATCGATGGTGCCGTCACGGCCGCCTGTGCGACGCGCGGCGATGACGGCTGCCGCGGTGTCGCGGCTCTGCCCGGGAAGGGCGGCGAGAGCCTCGGCCGGGGCAAACTGCGGGTCGAGGAACGGGCGTCCCGAGTAGACCGTGAGGGCGGGCTCCACCCGCCGGTAGAGCTCAGGCGTCATGCCCGTCACGAGCCTCAGCTCATCGACGCTCTGGAACGGGCCGTTGCGAGGCACGTAGGCAAAGCCGGACGACCGGCCGTCAGGCGCGCCGGCACCGCCTGGCGCCCTGCCGGGTCCGCCCCCGCGCCACGCAAGGACCTTGTCAGCAAGGGCGCCCGCCGCATCGAGGCCGAGGCCGACGGACTGGAACAATCCAAGCACGACGGAACGGTCGCCATGGTTGAGATCGATGCGCCCCAACTCGTCCTGGACGGCGATGCGCATCCTCACCTCGCCGAACACATAATCCTGCGGGGTCCCGTCGACGCGCCACCGGCGCTCCCGCCGCGGGTCGAGCAGTCCGAGGACTGCACGGGCGATGGCCGCGTCGACGGCCGCTTCCGACTGCGCGGCCTGCAGCGCGTTGCGAGAAACGCGGTAGGAGGCCGTGCTCGCAGTCAGGAAGGACACGGCGATGGCCGACAGCAGGATCACGGCCGACACCACATAGGCAAGGAACATGGGGTCCACTCAATGGTTGGTCGCGCTCGGCGGATGCATGGTCGCTGCTATCGCCCCCGGCACCGCTTGCTGAGGGGATCGTAGACGCAGCCGACATCGGCGCCGATGCGCGGAGCGACCCGCAAATCCGGCCAGAGGCGATGGTCACCCGGAGGGAACGACACCCGGATGCGCACCAGCCGGGGCAGCCTGACCTCCGCGGTCCACCGGTCGTGCCAGGCCGGCTCCCGGTCCGCCCGCCCCCTCCCGAAATACGACAGCTCGATCGACTGGATGTCGGCGAGAAGCACCTTCCTGGTCACGGCGCCGTCATCGCGGGCCAGCTCCGGCGTTGCGGTCACGACGAGGTCCAGGCCCTGCCGGCCCTGAACGGCCGCGAGCGACAGGCGCGACCGTCCGCCGCTGCGCAGCGCGTGGGCCGCCGAGGAGAGCAGCCGCAGCGAGCTGGGCGTTCCCTCGAACTCCACCCGCCCCTGCGTTGCGGCGTCGACCGTGAAGAAGGGATAGGCGTCCTCGATCGCGCGGCGCAGGAAGCCCTGCACCAGGGCCACGTGGTCGACGCGATCCGCGTGCACGGCGCCGCGCTCCCAGGCCTTCAGCCCGAAGTGCAGGCTGCCCAGGAGGATCACGCTGAGCAGGCTCAGCAGGGCGAGCGCCGCCAGCAGTTCGACGAGGGTGAAGCCGGCCTCCGGACGGCCCTCAAGGGGCTCAAGGCATGAGCTTTGGCTCACCTTTGCGGCTCCTTCGGACCCAGCCGCAGCGTCGCCAGCCTGACCAGTGGAACGTTCGGATCGTCATCCTCCGCCATCACCTCCACAAGCACGCGGTAGGCGGCGGCCGGCCATGCCTTGCGGTCGGCACCGTCGCCATAGGGCTCCACCCGCAGCTGCCAGCGCAGTCCGTTGGCCAGCGTTCCGCCCGTCACCCCCGCCCGGAGCGGTGCATCTGCCCCGACGCGGGCCAGCAGGGACTGCGCGTCGAGGACGGCCGAGGCGAGCCTCTCCGCCCGGCCCTGGCGGCGAATGCCGTCCGTGAGGACGGCCAGCAGGACACCCAGGGCCAGGGCCACGATGGCCAGCGCCACGAGCATTTCGAGAATCGCGAACCCGCCCTCGCTGCGCTCGGCTGGCTCCTCCGAATGGGGGGCTTGCGTCAGCATTCGGCGCCCTGCCTGGTCCTGCCCGTCAGCCAGTCCACACACAGGCGCAGCTCGCGTCCGTTGAGGCGCAGGACGATGTCGCCGCCGGTCGATGAGCCGTCGGCGAAGAAGCGAAAGCCGCCGCGCGCCGCCGTCCGGCGTTCGCTCTCGGCGATGGTGAGGGCAACGGCGATGTCCGCCCCGAAGGTCCGCGCCGGCGCGCCTTTCGCGTGGATGGACCGGCGGTCGGTATCGATGACAACCGCGGCCTCGCCGTTGCGGGCGATGGCCGCGGCACGGGCGAGCCGCATTGCCGCAGCGATCTCCTCGGCGGCGGCGCGAAGCCGGGCGGCCTCCGACGGAGCCGTCAGGGCCGGCACGGCCATGGCGGCGATCAGCGCCAGCAGCGACAGCACGATCAGCAGCTCCAGCAGGGTGAAGCCGGCCTCGTCGTACTCCCTCCACGGCCTCGGCATCACCGCACCGCCAGCTCGTTGATGCTGAGGATCGCATTCATCACCGTGATGATGATGCCGCCGACCAGCAGGGCCATGGTCAGCGTCAGAACCGGGGTCAGAAGCGTCATCAGGCGGTCGACGCTGCGCTTGGTCTGCTGCTCGAACACGGCGGCCGCGCGCAGCAGCATGGCGCTGAGCTTGCCGGCTTCCTCGCCGACCGCGATCATGCGCAGCGCCAGCGGCGGCAGCACCGTCTCCCGCTCCAGCGCGGCGTGCAGCCGCGCGCCTTCGCGCAACCTGCCGATGGCGCGCTCCATTCCCGCGGCCACATGCCGGTTGCGGAGCGCCGCGGATGCCGCGTCGGCGGCCTGCAGCAGCGGCACGCCTGCGCGCAGGAGCGTGCCCAGCGTGTGCGCGAAGCGGGCCGTCTCCTGGTGCAGGACCAGGCCGGCCAGCACGGGAACCCTGAGCTTCCGGCGGTCCAGGGCCAAGGCGATACCCGGCCGGCGCAGCCCCAGCACAACGGCGATGGTCCCGCCGATCGCCGCTGTCGCCGTTCCGGCGAGGACCTCCGGCCATCGCGACTGCACTGCCACCAGAAACTGCACGGCGGGCGGGAGCGATCGGCCGCTCTCGGCAAAGACGGAGGCGATGCCGGGCACCAGCACGGCAACGACGACGCCGAGCGTGACGAGGCTGAAGGCCACGAGGATCAAGGGATAGATGAGGGCCGACTGGACCTGGCCGCGGACCTCCAGGCGGCGCTCCAGGAGGTCGGCGAGCTCACCGAACACCTGGCCCAGCGTTCCCCCCACCTCGCCCGCGCGCACGATGCTGGTGTATTCCGCCGAGAAGATACCCTGCCGGCGCTGCATGGCCTCCGACAGTGCCGCGCCGTTCAGCACGTCGGCCAGCAGGCGCGCAGCCAGCGCCCGCATGCGGGGCGTGGCGGCCTGATCGGAGACGACGCGCAGCGCCTGATCGAGGGGGATCTCGGCCCCGATCAGGGTCGCCAGCTCCCTCGTCAGGGCGGCCAGTTCCGTGGCGAGGGACCGGCGGCTCGCGAACACCTCCCGCTGCCACCACGGCGTTGCTGCCTCCCCGGCCGCCTCCAGGCGGAAGGCGGTGAGCCCCCGGAGGAACAGCACCTCGGTCGCCTCGGCCTGCGAGGCGGCCTCCACGCTGCCCTGGGCCAGTTCGCCCCCGTCGCCATAGGCCTGGTAGCGGAACGTCGGCATCTCTCGCACCGCCCAAATGAGCCCGTGACCTTCACTCCAGCGTTCGGCGCGCCTTTGTCGCCAGCGCGCGCGGCGGCGGCCGGGGGCGCTGCGCCTCCACCGCCAGTTCCCGCCGGAACTCCCTGGTGATGGCTTCCGCCTCGTCGAAGGAGCGGATCACGTGCGGGGTGATGACGACGAGGAGTTCGGTCTTGGCGGCCTCATTGTCCTTGCTCCTGAAGGCAGTGCCGAGCAGCGGAAGATCGCCGAGGATCGGCACCTGGTCGCGGGAGACAGAGTTGCTGGACTGGATCATGCCGCCCAGCGCCAGGGCGTCGCCGTCCTTGACGAACACGCTGGTCTTGATGCGGCGCTGCTTGATGGTGGGCGAATCGATGGTGGAACTCGTGGTCGTCGCCACGCTTGAGACTTCCTGCTCGATCTCAAGCAGCACACGTCCGCTGGAGTTGATGCGCGGCGTGATGGACAGGATTACGCCCGTATCCTTGTAGCTCACGGAATTGACGATCGGCGCGTTGCCCGTGACGATGCCGATGGCGGAAGCGGTGGTGATGGGGACCTGGTCGCCGATCTGCAGTACCGCCGTGCTGTTGTCCATCACCGTCAGCGAGGGCGACGAGATCACCTTCACGTCGGTGATCTTGTTGAGCGCGTTCAGCGTCGTCGTCAGGTTTGCGGTCGTCATCGCGTACGAGAAGCCGGGAAACACCGAGCTCAGCGCGCCGGAAGCCGCGTCGGTGAAGGTGAAGTTCCGGTTCTTCTTGTTCGCGAAGAACCAGCGCACACCCATCTTCAGATCGTCGTTCAAGGTGACCTCGGCGATGGTGGCCTCGATCACGACCTGGTTCGGCATCACGTCGAGCTCGCCGATCACGCGCATCAGGCGCTCATGGTCGGCAGGCGTCGCCTCGATCAGGAGGGCATTCTTGGCGAGGTCGGCGGCGATCTTCACGCGCGGGGCGCCGCTCTTCTCGTCGAGGCTGACGGTGGCCACGGTCATCGCCTGCCTGCCTGCGGCGGGTCCTTGCGGGGCCCGCGCCGGCATCTTGCGCGAGCCCGACGCGCTGGTGAGGAACTCGGTAGGCTCGAAGGTGCGCGATTCGACAGCCGCTTCCGCGTCGGACGGGGTCACGTTGCGTGCGCTCTTGGCATCGCCCTCGCCCGCAAACAGCGCCTGCAGCGCGCTCACCAGGTCCTGGGCGCGCCGGTTCTGCACCGCGTAGGTGTAGAACTGCCGCTCCGTTCCCCTGGCCTGGGCATCGAGCTTGCGCACCCAGTCCCCGGCTCGTGCCAGGTACTCGCGCTGCGGCGTGATCACCAGAACGGCCTTCAGCCGGTTGTTGGGAAGGAACCGCACCATCCCCGCCATCGGGCCGTCGCGGTTGGCCGCGAACACCGTGCGCAGTTCGTCGGCGATGGCGGTCGGCTGCGAAGAGGTGACGGGGATGAGCGCGAACGACATGCCCTTCATGGTGTCGACATCGAAGATGTCGATCGCCTCCCGCATGCTGGCGATCTCGTCCGGGCTGCCGGCCAGGGTGATGGTGTTGCGTGCCTCGTCGGCGCGCACGATGCCGCCGCGGGGCGCCATCGGCTCCAGCACGCGGTTGATCTCGGAGGCCGCGACGTATTTGAGCTGCACGATGTGCAGGGCCGAGCCCAGCTTCTGCGTGCCCGCCGGCGCTCCGTCCACGGTGATCGGCGCCCCGGTAACAGCCTGATCTGCCGGCACGATCCGGTACTGGCCCCGCACATTGACCAGCGCCGCATTGCCGGCGCGAAGCGCGGCCTGGAACAGGTCGACGGCTGCGGCCTTCGTGACGGGATGGGGTGTCTGAACCGTGATCTCGCCCTTGACGCCGGGGTCGATCGTGTAGCGCACCCCAAGCATGTCACCCAGGATCGACTTCGCTGCCTGCGCCGCCGGGACGTTGACGAGGTTCAGCGTCACACGCGCCGCTGCTTCGTCCGCCTTGCCTTTCTCTACGCTCTGGGAGGGTTGGCCGACAAAGACTCCGGTCCCGTTGATGGTGATCGTCTTGCCCGCTTCGTCGGATTTCGCCAGTACGGCCGAGGTATCGATCTTGCCTCCTGCGACAGTGGCATCGTCTCGGCGCGGCAGCCGGCTGAGGCCGGGCTCCCTTCCGATGGACTCGATGTCAACCGTCCCGCAGGCCGAGGCGCTGACGAGAAGGACACACAGCAGGAGCCCGGCGCGGGCTCGTAGGCAGACCACGGGAATTGCCCCCCGATGACGCACACTTAGTCAGTTCAGCCTGGGTATGGAGGAGCGTAACTGCAGGCGGTGGCTG
>DATBKR010000303.1:0-9825 GCA_036555805.1 Hyphomicrobiaceae bacterium
CCGACCTCGTCTACCACCTCCTGGTGCTGCTGGAATGCCGGCAGGTGCCCTGGCCGGACGTGTTGGCCGAACTGCAGTCGCGCATGGGCACCTCCGGCCTCGCCGAGAAGGCCTCGCGGCCAAGCCGAGCCCCGTGATGCCCATCACCGTGCAGCGCGCCTTCGATGCGGGCCCTCCCGAGCCGGTCGCGGAAAAGAGTCCCCTCGCCTTCTCGCCCTATCGTGTGTTCACGCGGGAGGAATGGGCCAAGCTGCGCGCCGACACCCCCATGACGCTGGTGCCGCGCGAGCTGGACCAGCTCTCCGGCCTCATCGAAGACCTCTCGATGAGCGAGGTGGAGCAGGTCTACCTGCCGCTCTCGCGCCTCCTCAACCTGCATGTCGCCGCCGCGCAGGAGCTGCACGCCGTCACCACGCGCTTCCTGGGCCGCCGCGACGGACGCGTGCCCTATATCCTCGGCATCGGCGGCTCCGTGGCTGTGGGCAAGAGCACCACCGCGCGCGTGCTGCGAGCCCTGCTGGCGCGCTGGCCCGACCATCCGCGCGTCGATCTCATCACCACCGACGGGTTCCTGTACCCCAACGCGGAGCTGAGGCGCCGCGGCCTCATGGAGCGCAAGGGCTTCCCCGACAGCTTCGACACCGCGCGCCTGCTCAACTTCCTGCACGACGTGAAGTCGGGCAAGGAGAAGGTCGAGGCCCCCCTCTACTCGCACTTCCACTACGACATCATCCCCGGCCAGACCATCGTCGTGGACCGGCCCGACATCCTGATCGTGGAGGGCCTCAACGTGCTGCAGCCGGCGCGGCTGCCCAAGGACGGCATGGCCATCCCCTTCGTCTCCGACTTCTTCAACTTCTCCATCTATCTCGACGCCGACCCCAAGGTGATCGAGGAGTGGTACGTCACGCGCTTCCTGCGCCTGCGCCAGACCGCGTTCCGCGACCCCGCTGCCTACTTCCACCGCTACGCCGGGCTCACCGACGAGGATGCGCGCGGCGAGGCGCTCCAAATCTGGCGCAGCATCAACGAGAAGAACCTCAACGAGAACATCCTGCCCACGCGGCAGCGCGCCCGCCTGATCCTGCGCAAGTGTCCCGACCACCGCGTCGACACGGTATCGCTGCGGCGCATCTGAGCGGTAGGGTGGGTTAGGCCCGAAGAGCCGTAACCCACCACGGCAGACGTGCCCCCACCTTGAGAGACCTGGAGACCGCCCCGTGATCATCGAGAAGCAGGAGGATGTCACCGCCGCCGTGCTGGGCGAGCTGCAGCGGGCGCCGGACGCCCGCTTCAAGGAGATCATGGCGGCCCTCGTGCGCCACCTCCACAGCTTCGCCCGCGAGGTGCAGCTGACCGAGGAGGAGCTGCGCACCGCCGCCAGCTACGTCAACGCCATCGGCAAGGCCTCCACCGACTCCCACAACGAGGCGATTCTGATGGCCGGCTCGCTCGGCCTCTCCTGCCTGGTCTGCCTCCTCAACAACGGCCACGGCGGGGAGACCGACGCCAGCATGCTGGGCCCGTTCTGGCGCACCAGCTCGCCGCCGACGCCCACCGGCGGCTCGATCGTGCGCTCGCCGACGCCAGGCCCCGCCCTGTTCGTCAACGCCTGGTTCCGGGACGCCGCGGGCCGGCCGGTCGCCGGCGCCGAGGTCGACATCTGGCAGTCCTCGCCCGAGGGCCTCTACGAGAACCAGGACCCGAAACAGGCCGACATGAACCTGCGCGGCAAGTTCCATACCGACGCCGAAGGTCACATCGGCTTCCGCAGCGTGAAGCCTGCCGGCTATCCGATCCCCATCGACGGGCCGGTGGGCGACCTGCTGCGCGCCCAGAGCCGCCACAACATGCGCCCGGCGCACCTGCACGTGCTGGCCAGCAGGGACGGCTTCAAGACCCTCATCTCCCAGATCTACGTTCCCGACGACCCGTACCTGGAAACCGACGTCCAGTTCGGCGTCACCCGCCGCCTGATCGGCGACTACGTACGCCACGACAACGAACCCGCGCCCGAGCCCGGCACTGAAGGCGCCTGGTACTCCCTCGACTACAACTTCATCATGGAGCCGGGCGAGTCGAAGCTCCCCGCCGCCCCCATCACCGGCAAGGCTGCGTGACGGGGCCAGACCCTGGGTCAGACCCCGCGCTTGATGGGGTCAGACCCCTCGCGCTACACGCTGGAGCAGAAGTCGCAACGCCGGAGGCGAGGGGTCTGACCCCAGCTCGTCACAAGTCCGCATCTCGCCCGGCACCCGCCGGGCTGGCAGCGCGCGCCCTGGCGCACGAGCTCATCGCCGGCGTCCTCGTCGACCGGCGCCCCCTGGATCAGGTGCTGGCGCACGCCCTAGCCCGCCCCGAGGCCGCGGCCATGGAGGCGCGCGACCGCGCCTTCGCGCGATTGCTGGCCGCCACCGTGCTGCGCCGCCAGGGCGAGCTGGAAGTGGTGCTCAACGGCTTCCTGGAAACGCCGCTGGCGAAGGCCGGCAACGCCGGCCGGCGGGCGTGGCCGATCCTGCTGACGGGCGCCGCCCAGATCCTCTGCCTCGACACGTCCCCCCATGCGGCGGTCGATCTGGCAGTGGAGGCGGCGCGGTGCAACCCGCAGACGGCCCGCTTCGCCGGGCTCGCCAACGCCGTCCTGCGGCGCGTAGCGCGCGAAGGCAGAGCCGTCGTGTCGGGGCAGGACGCCGTCAGGCTCAATATCCCCGCCTGGGCGTGGCAGGGCTGGGAGCAGGCCTACGGCCCGGACACCGCGCGCCGCATCGCCCAGGCGAGCCTGAAGGAGCCGCCGCTCGACCTCTCGCTCAAGCCCGGCGCCGATGCCGCCGCCTGGGCGCAGCGCCTCGGCGGGCGCCTGCTGCCCACCGGCACCATCCGCCTCGCCGGGCACAGCCGCGTGGAGGACCTGGCCGGCTACGCCGAGGGCGCCTGGTGGGTGCAGGGTGCCGCCGCCGCCATGGTCGCCCGCGCTGCGGGCGCCGTGGCCGGCCGCGCCGTCGCCGACCTCTGCGCCGCGCCCGGCGGCAAGACCGCTGGGCTCGCCGCCGCCGGCGCCCAGGTGACCGCCGTGGACGACTCGCCGGAGCGCCTGGAGCGCCTGCGCCAGAACCTCGCCCGCCTCAACCTTGCCGCCGACGTCGTCGCCGCCGACGCAACCAAGTGGGCGCCCGGCCGCACCTTCGACGCCGTCGTGCTCGACGCCCCCTGCAGCGGCACCGGCACCATCAGCCGCCACCCCGACATCCTGCGCCTCAAGGGCCCCGCCGATATCAGGCGCATGGCCGAGGTGCAGGGCGCCCTGCTGCGCAACGCCGCCACGCTGGTCCGGCCGGGCGGCACGCTGGTCTACGCCACCTGCTCGCTGGAGCCCGAGGAGGGCCGGGCACAGATCGGCGCCCTCCTGCAGAACGAGCTCACACTGCAGCGCGCCCCGATCGCCGCCGGAGAGATCGGCGCCGACCCGTCCTGGGTCGTCGATGGCGACGTGCGCACCTTCCCGTTCCACCTGGCCGAGGGTGACCTCTCTGGCCTCGACGGCTTCTACATCGCCCGCCTGCGCCGCACGGGGGTCAGACCCCTCCCTTGAGAGCTCGGCACCGGGGTCAGACCCCTCGCCTCCGAGCTCGAAAATTTCGCACGGGATAGACGCGAGGGGTCTGACCCCCGTTTCAGCCCGTAGCGTTCACGCGCGCTCGTGCTAACCATTGAGGCAATAGTGCACCGAAGCCCGAAGACCTGGGGGAGCGCGCGCAATGACAGAAACCATCGGCTGGATCGGCATCGGCAGCATGGGCCACCGCATGAGCCGGCACCTGGTTGCCGCCGGCCATCCGCTGGTGGTTGCCGACGCGGCGGGCACCGAGCGCGCGCCGCCCGGCGCCACCATCGCCACGAGCAACGCCGAGGTGGCCGCGCTTGCCGACACCGTCATCCTGTCGCTCCCCGACGGCACCGCCAGCGAGGCCGTGGCGCGCGAGATCGCCGGCGCCGCTCCGCGCAGGGCGAAGACGGTGATCGACACCTCCACCATCGGCATCGCCGCCGCCCGCAATGTCGCCGGCATCCTGGCCCCTGTGGGCATCGCGTTCGTCGATGCCCCGGTCTCCGGCGGCACCGCCGGCGCCGACAAGGCCACGCTGGCCATCATGCTCGCCTGCCCGCCCGCCGCCTACGAGCGCCTGAAGCCGCTCATGAGCCTGATGGGCAAGCCGTTCTACGTGGGGCCTGACCCCGGCCAGGGACAGGCGGTGAAGCTCCTCAACAACTTCCTCTCGGCCACGGCGCTGGCTGCCACCAGCGAGGCCATCGCCTTCGGCGTGAGCCAGAACATCCCGATGCAGACCATCCTCGACATCGTCAACGTCTCGACCGGCCGCAACTCGGCCACCGACGACAAGTTCCCGCGCCGCATCGTCCACGGCCGCTACGACGCCGGCTTCACCGCCAGGCTGCAGCTCAAGGACATCAGGCTCTACCTGGAGAACGCCCGCGCCGCCCGCATCAGCGACGACATCGCCGATACCGTGGTGAGCGTCTGGACGGCGATGGACGCCGCCCTCCCCGGCGCCGACATCTGCGAGATGTACCCGTACACGAGGGACGGGCGAGGAAAGGCCTAAGTCTAATGTACGCGCGTGCGGAAAGTGCACGAGCCTGCGGATTTTGCTTGCGTTCATGATTCGTTCGTGACACAAAGCCATCGGAGCATACTGCACGGAGCGTGCTAATGATCCCGGAAGAGAACATCCAATTCGACCGCGCCAAGTTTAAGGACGCGATACACTACGTCTGCGCCAAGTGCCCAACCGATGATCTCGGCAAAATAAAACTACATAAGATTCTATATTTTGCCGACATGATCCACTTCGTCGGTACGGGCACGCCGCTTACCGGCGCCCCCTATCAGAAGCAAACGTTTGGGCCAATGGCCTGCCATCTCAACTGGGCAATCGGCGAGCTGCAGAAGGAGAGGCGGCTTCAAGTGGAGACGCGCGACTATTTCGGCTTCGACAAGATGGATTACCACGCGCTTGGCGAACCCGATACCAGGCGGCTAAACGAGCATGCCCGACGTGTGCTGGATGAGGTTATAGAGTTTGCACGGTCGCGGTCTGTGAAAGCCATAAGCGAGTTGAGTCATACGGCCGCCTGGGAAGCAGTGGAGGTTGGGGGGGCAATTCCGTACTATTCTGCATTTGGCCTTTATCCTGCCGCCGTAACTGACGCAGATGTCGATGCGGCAATCAGTGAAGCGCGAAGAATTAGACCGCTGGTTGAGGCCGAGCGTGAGAGTGCGGTTCTCTGAGCTTGCGCGCGCTGGCATGGCTCGTCTAATGGACGACGAAAGCCGGCGCAAGAGCCTGGAATATTCAATAATGTTCTACTTGCGCAGTAGAGGCGGCGTCGACTCGAGGCGCTGCCCGGCATTCAACGATATTGACTTGTACATTTATCCCATATGGACTTGGCAGGTTCTTTTTGAAAAGCGTGATGACGAATTTTTCGTATGGGCTGTCTCCGGCCAAGCCTCGCCCATGTAAAAGAGGACGCCCCTCACAGGCAATGGGCGAAATGCACTCGGCGCCGGCGACGGGCGTGGAACCGGTAAGGGGTGACGGTCGCAAAGAACGCTGTCCTTCCGGTCAGCTCCCCGAGGCCTGGACCAGGTCCGCGCGCTTCTTGAGGATGGCGTCGGCCTTGTAGGACGGGATCTTGAACTCCCAGCCCTGGGTGCGCGCGGCGATCTCCTCGGCGGTTTTCTTGGCGTCGCCCTCGCCACCCGTCACGGCCACCGAGAGCCACTGCGCATCGCCTTCCTTGCGCAGGCGCAGCGTGGTGGCGAGACCGTCGGCGCTCTCCACCTTCACCACACTCACGCCCTCGCCCGCCGGCGACGCGGCGAGCTTGCGCACATCCTCCAGGTCGATGGAGGCCACGGCCCGCACCAGCGCTTCGGCGGCCGAGGCGTCCTTGAGTTTCTTGCCATCGGCCGGGAAGCCGACGAATGCGGGCTTGGCGGGCGCGGCTGCCGGCCCCGCCATCTGGTGCAACTTCATCACATCGGCTTTCGCGCCAGCCTTCGCATCGGCTTTGGCGTCGGACTTTGCACCGATCTTGACATCGGCCCTGGCGTCGGTCTTCGCGTCGGCTTTGGCGGCAGTCTTCGCATCGGCCTTGGCATCCTGCTTGGCGTCCTTGGCCGGGGCTGGGGCCGGCCGCTCGATCTTGAGCGGCTGCTCGCCTGGAATCTCGATGCTCACCCGGTCGATCTTGCCGCTGTCCTGCGACAGCACCGCGGTCTTCACCCAGTCTTTGGCAGCCACCGGTGCGTCCAGCTCCACGTTGGTGAGCCATGTCTGCGGGTCGCCCGGCCGCCGCACGTAGGTGCCCCCGGTCTGGTTCGTGCCGTAGCCGGCGAAGCGCCGCTTGCCCAGCACCACCTCCGAGATCGCCTTGCCGTCGGCACCCATGAGCCGCACGAGGTGCGACTTGGCGCCCTTCTGCTCGGGGTCCTCCAGCTCCAGCGCCGCATAGCGGTCGGCCTTGCTGGTCTTGGGCTCCACCAGCTCGGCCTGGCCAAGGCCCACCAGCAGCGCCCGAATCTTGGCGATATCCACCGGATAGCCGCCCCGGCTCTTGAGACTCCACCGGCCGTCCGGCGACCGCTCCAGCACCGCCGTCTCCTCGCCCTGGCGCACTTCCAACCCGGTGACGCTGCGGATGGTGTCCGCCAGCGACGGGATCAGCTTCTCGCCCCCGGCGCGGCCGGTGCTCCACGGGTTGCTGGAGGCGAAGGCGACGATCGCGAGCAGCGCCGAGACGACCGCAACGGCGGCGAGGTTGACGAAGCTCTTAGGCGTCATCGGTGGACTCCCGAGTGGGTTCCGTGGCCTGCTCTGCACCTTGCCTCGCCGGTGCGCCGGGCGTGCGGCGGCGCCGGTAGGCCCAGCCGATGCTGACCAGCCCGATCAGCAGCGGCATGGCGGCGATGTTGACGAACTTCAGCACGCCGTCGAGGTTGTCGATGTCCTTGCGCAGCTCGCGCTTGACGAGCCGCAGGTCGTGCTGCGTCGCCACCAGGTCGGCGCGGAACTTGTCGATCTCCTGGCGGTCCTTGTCGGACAGCACGAGCTCGTCGCCGGTGCCCTCCTTCTGCAGGCTGGCGAGCTTGGTGCGCAGGTCGTTGAGCTTGGCCGTGAGCGCCTGCTCGCTGGAGAGGTAGCGCATCTCCGCGTCGCGGCGCAGCGCGTTGACCAGCTCGAACGGCCGGTCGGCGACGCCGCGGGCGCGCAGCGAGATGAGCGCGTCGGAGCCGGTGAGGTTCTCCAGCGCCCCCAGCACGAACGCCCCGTTGTGGGCGCTTGGGATCGCCACCTGCTGTCCCAGCAGCTCGCGCACGTCGAGCCAGAACTGGTCCTGCAGGAAGTCGGTGTCCGCCACGACGATCACGTTGACCTTGCCCGAGGCCACATGTGCCTTGGCGGGCGCCTTGGCCGTGCTCGCCTTGTCGTCCGCGGGCTTGGCCGCGGGAGCGGCGTCGGCCTTTTTGTCGGCTGCCTTCTCGGGAGCCTTGGCGGTCGCCGCGTCCTTCTTGTCGCTCTTGTCCGCGGCCTTGCTGTCCGCCGCCTTCGCGTCCGTCTTGCCAGCCTTGTCGGCAGCTTTATCGGCAGCCTTATCCCCGGCTTTGCCGGCGGCGCCCTTGTCGCCCGTCTTGTCCTTGGCGTCGGCGGACGGCGCGGGCGGCCCGTCGGGGAAGGCGCTCTTGGCCTCGCCGGAGACGCGGGCCGCGATGGTGAGCGGCGTGCCGCCCCTCTTGTAGTTACGCAGGAGCGCCGTCGGGTCGGGCATCGGGCTGGCGCTCTCGGCCGGGATCTCCATGGCCGCCGCGGTGGTGTGCACGATGGGCGCGAACTGCGTGGTGGCGTCCGGCGCCCTGGTCAGGAAGCCCGCGCTCGCAAAGTTCAGCTCCTTGATGTCGCCGGCCAGCGGGTCGCGCTCGTCGAGCGCGTCGCGCTGCAGGCCGAGCCACAGCACGTAGCTCGCCACCTTGGCGCTGGCGCCGCCACCGAACTGCACGCGCCGCGCGCGGTCGATGTCGCCGGCCAGCTTGTGGGGGTTGAACTGCACGCCCCATGAAGTGAGAAGCTTGTTGAACTCGGCGAGGTCCGGCGGCCCCTGCATCATCATGAACATGGGGTTCGACTGGCGCGACATCTCCGCCACCGGATCGACAAACGCCAGCACCTTGCCGCCCGACAGCGCGAACTGGTCGATGGCGTAGGCGGTCTCCGGCGACAGTCCCTCCGGCTGGATCACCATCAGCACGCCGATGTCGGAGGGGATCTGCTTGGTGTCCTTGGCGAGCGTCTTCACGTCGAAGAACTCGCGGATGTGGTCGAGCATCAGGATGGCCGGCTGGGCCGGTCGCCCCAGCATCGGGTTGCCCGGGCTGCCCTCCACGGGGATGCCGCTGATCAGGCCGACGGCGCTCTTCTTCTGGTTGGCCAGCGTGACGATCAGCTTGGTCACGTCGTACTCGAGGAAGCGCTCGCGGTCGATGGCCAGGAACGGCAGGTTCGCCTCGGTATCGGTGGAGTTGGTGCCGGCGATGCCGAAGTAGCCCATCTCCCCTTCCTGGTTGAGGCGGACGCCCTTCAAGCCGGCCGCCACGGCGCGCTCCTCGGCATCGGAGAACGGCTCCGGATCGAAGTAGCTCACGCGCAGCTTGCCGCGCGCGATCTCGGCGTACTGGTCGAGCATGGTGCGCACGCGCTCGAAGCTCTTGCCGTAGTTGGGTGCCAGCTCGCCCAGCTTCTTGGAGAAGTAGACGCGCACGTCGATAGGCTCGTCGATGGCCCTGAGCGCCTTGCGCGTGCCATCCGAGATGGTGAACAGGCGCTCCTTGGTGAGGTCGAAGCGCGCATCGCGCAGCGCGTTCGAGGCGATGAGGTTGACCGACAGCAGGATGGTCGCCGCCAGCGCCACGCTCGCCAGCGCCAGCGTGCGCCGGTTGAACCGCCCCGCCGCCGCCACTGCCCGGTCGACGGCGCCTGCAACGTTGCTCTTAGTCTCGGCCATGATTGGGAACCCTCACGCCGCCTTGCTCTGGTCGATGACGATCTTGTTCACGAACAGTGCAAAGACGATCAGAGAAAGGTAGAATACGATGGAGGGCAGATCGAGGATGCCCTTGGTGATGCTCTCGAAGTGGGAGAGGAAGCTGAGCGAGGCGATGGCCGACACCAGCCAGTCCGGCGCCCAGGCCCGGAACAAGTTCTGCACCGGCTCGTGCCCGCTCATGACCAGCACGAAGCACAGGGTGGCCGCCACGATGAAGGCGATCACCTGGTTCTTGGTCAGCGCAGAGATGCACGAGGCGATGGCGAGGTAGGCGCCCGCCATCAGGAAGCTGCCGAGATAGCTCGCCAGGATCACGCCGTTGTCGGGCTGGCCCAGCACGTTGACGGTGACCCACATCGGGAAGGTCAGGACCAGCGCCAGCCCGATGAACAGCCACGCGGCCACGAACTTGCCGAGGATCGCCTCCCACGGCGACAGCGGCAGCGTCATCAGGAGCTCGATGGTGCCCGACTTGCGCTCCTCGGCCCATAGCCGCATGCCGATCGCCGGCACCAGCAGCAGGTAGATCCAAGGGTGATAGATGAAGAAGGTGGAGAGGTCCGCCTGGCCGCGCTCGAAGAAGTTGCCGAAGTAGAACGCGAACGCGCCCGTCAGGGCGACGAAGATCACCAGGAACACGGTGGCGATGGGCGTGGCGAAATAGGCCTGGAGCTCGCGCTTGGCGACGATCCAGACGATACG
>DATBKR010000304.1:0-2144 GCA_036555805.1 Hyphomicrobiaceae bacterium
CACGACATGAACCTGGTGTTCCGCTTCGCCACCCGCATCATCGTGCTGGTGCAGGGTGGCATTCTGGTGGAGGGCACGCCCAAGGAAATCTCGGCCGACCCGCGCGTGCGCGAGGTCTACCTTGGCGGAGCTCACCATGGCTGACGCCCTGCTCACCCTCGACGGTCTGCGCGCCGGCTATGGCGACGCCGTCGTGCTCGACGATGTCTCGCTGGAGGTGCCGCAGCACGGCAGCCTCGCCGTGCTCGGCCGCAACGGCGTGGGTAAGACCACCCTGTTCCTGACCATCATGGGCTGCACGCAGGTGATGCGCGGCACGATCAGATGGCGTGGTGACTACATCACCAGGCTACCCTCGCACCGGCGCGCCAAGCTGGGCCTCGGCTGGGTGGCGCAGGAGCGCGAGATCTTCCCCTCCCTGTCGCTGGAAGAGAACCTCACGGTGGCGGCGCGGCCCGGCCGCTGGACGCTGGCGGCCGTCTACAAGCTGTTCCCGCGGCTCGCCGAGCGGCGGGGCAACATGGGCAACCAGCTCTCGGGCGGCGAGCAGCAGATGCTCGCCACCGCGCGGGCACTGATGACCAACCCCGCCCTGCTGCTGCTGGACGAGCCGATGGAGGGTCTGGCGCCCATCATCGTCGAGGAGCTGGCCACGGCCATCAAGACCATGATTGCCGACGAAGGGATGGCCGTGATCCTGATCGAACAGCACGCCGAGCTGGCGCTGTCCCTCACCCGCCATGCTGCGATCATGGAGCGCGGCGCCATCGTGCACCGCGCCCCCTCGGCGGAGCTTTTGCGAGACGCCGCCACTCTCGACCGCTACATCGGCCTGCGCATCGGCGAGACGGCGTGAACCAAGCCACTCGACTCACCGCTCCCAGCACCCACTCGCAGACCGGCGCGCCCCTTAAATTAAGGGCGCGCCGTTCGCACCTGGAAGCTTTGCCACCTCCGGGCTAAGGCAGATTGTTCTGCTGCCTCTTCCAGAAGTCGTTCGGGAAGTCGTCGGCATAGGCAGCACCGGCAACGCCGGCCAGCACCGAAATTGCCAGCAGGGCGGCGAGGATGGCTTTCATGATCGTCTTTCCTCTGTTCTACGTCTTTGTCGACCCACACACGGGGGGTGCGCGCGTTGGTGCGCCTGGGGTTGCCCCATAGCCCTCAATATGGCGTTCCTCGCGCGTGCATTAAGAAGGTGTCACGCGCGCGTGAAAAATATTGATATGACAATGATTTAGGCCGTCATGCGGTGACGGGTGCGAGGCTTCCGGCGCGCTGTTCCGCACCCCCTTGCGACGCGGGGCGTGCGCCGGTCGGGCTCACGCTATATACCGGGCCGTTCGCCGGGCGCTGAGCGAAGCCGGTGACTTGGGCTGGACGCGGGAGTGCGAGCACCGATGCGCGATGGAGCACTGGCTTTGCTGGGCGCGGCGATGCTGGCCGCGGCAACGCCGGCGGGCGGCGTCGCATCCGCCTGGGCGGACGGCGCTGTCGCAGTAGGCACCACGGGGAACGTGGTGCGCGACGGGATCGCCTTCGGCATGGTGGTCGACGAGCCCAAGGAACAGGCATCCGAACTGGCGATCCAGCGCTGCCGCACCTTCAAGGCGCGCGACGCCGCCGAGCGCTGCAAGGTGGTCGCCACCTTCAGCGGCGAGTGCTTCGCTGTCGCCTACGATCCTCAACCGGGCACCCCTGGGGCGGGCTGGGGCGTCGGCCCGGACCAGTTGGCAGCCAACCGCAAGGCCATCGCCATGTGCGAGGAGGCGGCCGGGCCGGCGCGCAAGGGCTACTGCCAGATCGAGAGCGGGGCTTGCGATAGAAAGGCGCGCAGCGGCGCCATGCAGCCGGGGTCGCAGGAGTCCATCAAGGGCGAAGCCAAGCCGGGGCTGGAGGCGTCCACGGCTGGGCCGTCCGCGCCCCCTGGCGGCCCAGCGGTCCCGCCGGCCGTGGCACCCCCTGCACCCGAGACGCCGGGGCAGGTCCCTGGGCGGGTCAAGGAGAAGAAGGAGCGCGACTCCTGGCTCGGCACGAACTCGCCCGTGCTTTTCGTCGGGGCCATGGTAACCGTGGGGGCGGCCTATGCCCTGGGGCAGATCGCGCGCGGCCGGCTGCAGAGCGGCTTCGGCGAACGGCAGATC
>DATBKR010000305.1:0-1954 GCA_036555805.1 Hyphomicrobiaceae bacterium
CTGTCATCGACGGGCGTCGCATCGAGTATGCCGCGATTCCCGGCGACGCGGGCTCGACCCCGACGCTCGTGTTCCTGCACGAGGGGCTGGGCTCGGTTGCGTTATGGCGTGATTTTCCCCGCAAGGTTGCGCGTCGCCTGAGTGCCCCGGCACTTGTCTACTCACGTTTTGGTTACGGCGCCTCCGACGGGCTCACGGGCAAGCGCGCGCCCCGCTTCATGCATGACGAAGCGCTGGCCGTCCTGCCGTCGCTGCTCGACCGGCTAGCCATCGAGAGCCCGGTGCTGGTCGGCCACTCCGACGGCGCCTCAATCGCGCTCATCCATGCCGCCGCCGCGGGGCGGCCCGTGCGCGGCGTCGTGTGCCTCGCTCCCCACGTGTTCGTCGAGCCGGTGTGCGTGGAAAGCATCGCCAAGGTGCGCAGGAGCTATTTCGAGACCGACCTCAAGCAGCGCCTGGCCAAGTACCACGACAACGTTGACGACGCGTTTCTCGGCTGGGTCGACGCCTGGCTGGACCCGGAGTTCCGGGCCTGGTCGATAGAGGACTTGCTGGACCGGATCGACCGCCCGCTCCTGCTGATCCAGGGCCGCGACGACGAGTACGGCACGCTGGCGCAGCTCGACCGTATCGAGGCGCGCGTGCAGGGGCCCGCGCGCCGGCTCGTCCTCTCCGACTGCGGGCATTCCCCGCACCGCGACAGGGAGGCCGCCGTCCTCGACGCCGTCGTCGCGTTCGTCGAGGGGCTGCGGAGTTCGTAGGGTGGGTCAGGCCCGAACGGTCGTAACCCACGTGCGCGGGAGATACCGGCAAGGAGCAGGCGTGCAAGTCCACTGCGTGATGAGCCTGTGGGGCGCACGCTCCGGCGGCGCAGCCAGACGGACGCCTGCGCGGGAGCAGATCGCCCAGCTTGCGGCTGCGTTCCTGCCCAAACCGCGCATCCGCCGCCCATGGCCGAATGCCCGTTTTGCCGCTACACACACGCGGTGGGAGCCGTATGGCTTAATGGGGAACGTACGGATCTGTGCGGGGGGCGTGAGGTAACTCACGTCCCTACCGCGATCGTCGCGTCCGCAGGCCGGCTTAAGACCGAGCGCGAGAACAAGAGAGGCACGAGCCAGCATGACCGGCGCCGACGACGCCAAGCCGAACGGACCCCTGGCCAAGAGCCAGGCGCGGCTCGCCGCCGTGCAGGCGCTCTACCAGATGGACATGGCCGCCACCGACCTCGCCGAGGTGATCGACGAGTTCAAGACCCACCGCCTTGGCGCCGAGGCCGAGGACCGCGCCATCGCCGGCGCCGACGCGGAGCACTTCGCCCGCATCCTGCAGGGCGTGGTGGCGCGCCAGCGCGAGCTCGACCCCGTCATCGACGCCCAGCTGGCCGCCGGCTGGCGTCTGGTGCGCGTGGACGCCATCCTGCGCGCGATCTTGCGTGCCGGCGCCTTCGAGCTCGTGGAGGAGGCCGATGTGCCGGTGCGCGTCGTCATCAACGAGTACGTCAACGTCGCCCACGCCTTCTTCGCCGGCGACGAGCCCCGTGTCGTCAACGGCGTGCTCGACGCGCTGGCCCGCAAGCTGCGGCCGGGCACCCTGCCGGAGCGCTGATTCCCTCTCCCCACGCCTCTTTGGCGTGGGGAGAGGGAGTTCACCCCCGATCGTAGGCACCGGCGATGGCGGCGGCGTAGCGCTCGATCGAGGCCTGCAGGATGCGCTTGGCGTCCGCCGCCATCACCCGCTCGAAGAAATGGCTGTACACCCGGTCGAACTCGAACGACGCCAGCGCCGCGCCGATCGTCCGCACGCCCTTCTCGGACAAGGGGATGGCGTTGGGATAGCTGCGCATGAAGGTGAAGGACTTGCGGTCCAGGTTCACCGTGGCGATGTCGGCCGAGCACAGCACCCCGCGGCCCTCGGCGCCCGCCGCCCAGTGCAGCATGGTGCCGCCGGGGAA
>DATBKR010000306.1:0-1590 GCA_036555805.1 Hyphomicrobiaceae bacterium
AATATCCGGGACCCATATGTGGACGGCCCCTTGCTGGCAAGACCTCGACAGAGGCGTGCGTCGGATCGGTTGCGATCATATGTCCGGTCTGTTGTCGCGGTCGCACATGACCGCTGCCAAGATGGTTTCCGCGACGCGAGGCCCAAACAGAGCAGCGGCCTCGGAAGCCACTGGGTCCCGCGGAGTGTCTCGCGTCTTGGGATCGATCGATCACACCAACTGTCCTGTCTCAAGCAAGCTTCCGGCCTTCCCGGCAGAGGGAACGAGTGCTCGTCCCGCGCCGGCGAAGAGGTTCGTGAGAAGGTTATGCTTCTCCCCGTTGTGGGCGGGTCGCGGACCGGCTCGGCCTGCCCCGTCCCATCCTTCTGTTCGTGCCCCCTGCGGAGCCCATCCTTCCGTCCCGACCCGCACAAGCCTCTGGCCGCCGCGCGCAGCGGCCGTCAAGGAAGGCCGCTTGCGGCCTCCCGCAGGGCTTGTCCTTGACGGCCGCGAGCACGGCGGCACGCTCGGGTGCGTCGGGGCCCGCCGCGCAGGCCTCAGCGCGCGCAGCGCGGCGCTCGGCCCGCACCGCCGTGGCACGCGCGTGGTCATAGCGCTCGCCGCCGACCATCAACTTCCAGGCGATGCGGGCGGTCTTGTTGGCCAGCGCCACGGCAGCCAGCTTCGGCGGCTTGCGCGCGATGAGCGCCATCAGCCAGGGCGAGGCACGCCGGGGGTCACGCTGGCGCCCCCTCCTGATCTGCTGGATGACGGCGGTGGCCCCGACCACGAGGGTGCGCCGCAACGCCTCGTCGCCGGCGCGCGTGATGACGCCCAGCCGTTGCTTGCCGGCCGTGGAATGGTCCTTGGGCGTCAGCCCCAGCCAGGCTGCAAAGTCGCGCCCCGACCGGAAGGCGCGGGGGTCGGGCACCTTCATGACCAGCAGGGCGGCGGCGATCGGGCCGACGCCTGGGACCTCCATCAGGCGCTGGCTCGTCTCGTCCTGCCGCTGCCAGGCGCGCAGCCGGGCTTCGACGCGGTAAAGCCGCGCCCCGAGCTCGGCATAGTCGCCGGCCAGCGTGGCGAACATCTCCTTGGCCAGCTCCGGCAGCCCGTCGTCGCCTGCGATGCGCATCAGCAGCGGCTCGATCTTGTCGAGCCCCTTGGCCGCCACCAGCCCGAACTCGGCGGCATAGCCACGGATGATGTTGCTCAGCTGCGTGCGGCGGTTGACGAGCTCATCGCGCACCCCCACCAGCATCAGCGCGGCCTGCTGCTCGGCGCTCTTCACCGGCACAAAGCGCATGCGCGGCCGGCTCATGGCCTCGCAGACCCCGTCGGCGTCGGCCGCGTCGTTCTTGTTGCGCGGAACGTAGGGCTTCACCAGCTGCGGCGGCAGCAGCACCGCCTCGTGCCCCAGCGCCCCGATCTCGCGCGCCCAGTGGTGCGACGCGCCGCAGGCCTCCAGGCCCACCCGCGTCGGCGGCAGCTTCCGCAAGAACTCCAGCACCTGGCTGCGCCGCAGCTTCTTGCGCAGCACCGGCCGTTCGGCAGCGTCAACGCCGTGCAACTGGAAAACACTCTTGGACGTGTCCACACCAACGCGGATAA
>DATBKR010000307.1:0-2083 GCA_036555805.1 Hyphomicrobiaceae bacterium
GCCCAGCTGCGTGCCGGCGAGCGCCAGGCACGAGCCGTCGATGCCGTGCCGCACCGCCACGACGACCACCGGCAGGAACAGCAGCGAGAAGTACTTGTAGTCGTTGGGCCGGTCGCTGCCGACGATCATCCACAGCGCGAATCCGGCGACGAGCGCGAACAGGGCGACCTCGATCGCGAGCGCCAGCGGCAGCGTGCGGAGCCACCGGGCCCGCTCCGCGCGCTGCCGCCACAGGCGCGACAGGCGCAACAGCAGCGGCGTGACCACGGCAATGCCGATCACGTCGCCCACGAACAGCGGTAGCACCGACTTGGACAGGTCGTCGTTGCCGGCCTCCCGGTCGGTGAGCAGCAGCGTCCCGAACAGCAGGGCGACGATGGCGGCTCCGGCGGTGCCCGCCGACAGCAGCGCCAGCACGTCGCGCACGTGACCCATGGCGACATCGAAATGGAGCCGGCGGCGCGCCACCGCGGCAGCCCCCGTGTAGGTTGCCGCGACCACCACGGCGACGAGCAGGATGGAGGCCCAGGGCAGCTGCGTCTGCAGCACGAAGATCTCCGCCACCACCACGCCGGCAAACAGGGCGAGGCCGTAGGCAGCGCTGCGCAATACGATCATGCCGAAGGCGATGCCGAGCCCCGGGTTCCACGGCGTCACCGGCACGCCCCGGTACTCGTGGCTGTAGGTGACCCACTCCAGCGCCACGTAGGCGAGGATGAAAGCGAGCAGGCCGACGAGGTCTGGCCCGCGCGCGAGCCGGCCGACGGCGGCGCGCGCCGCCTCCGCCCGCGTCAGCAGTGCCCATGGCGCATGCATGCTCGACATGAGTGCCAGTGGTGGCATCCCCGGCGCCGGCATTCAAGGCATTTGCCGGCCCAGGGTGGCCCCTGGGTGGCCCCTGGGTGGCCCGGGGGCGCCTCAGGTTGCACATGCCTGCAAGAGTGCGCTTATCTTGACCCGAGCTGTAGAGGAGACTGGCCCATGATGAGCGCCCAGGAGAACGAGTTGATCACCCGCATCGGGCCGGGAACGCCCTGCGGCGCCCTCATGCGGCGCTACTGGCAGCCGGCGGCGCTGGTGGAGGAGCTGGACGACCCCCGCCCGGTGAAGCCGGTGCGGCTCCTGGGCGAGGACCTGGTGCTGTTCCGCGATCACGAGGGCCGCTACGGCCTCCTCGACCGGCACTGCCCGCACCGCGGCGCCGATCTTGCCTTCGGCCGCCGCGAGGACGGGGGCCTGCGCTGCTCGTTCCACGGCTGGCTGTTCGACGTGACGGGGCAGTGCCTGGAGACGCCGGCAGAGCCCGTCAACAGCCCGCTGTGCCGCAACATCAGGCAGCCGGCCTACCCGGTGCTGGAGAAGGCGGGCGTGCTGTGGGCCTACATGGGGCCCGGCGGGCTCGCCGCGGCGCCGGCGTTCCCGGCCTTCGACTGTTTCGTGGCGCCCGATACCCACACCTTCGCCTTCAAGGGCCTGTGGGAGTGCAACTGGCTGCAGGCCCTGGAGGTGGGCATCGACCCGGTGCACGCCTCCTACCTGCACCGCTTCTTCGAGGACGAGGACCGCGCCACGAGCTACGGCAAGCAGTTCCGCGACGCCTCTCTCGATTCCGACATCCCCATGACGCGGGTGATGCGCGAGCACGGCCGGCCCGGCATCGAGGTGGAGCTCACCGGCTACGGCCTCAAGATCGTCACCACCCGCGATCTCGGGAGCGGCAACACGCACGTGCGCGTGACCAACCAGATCTTCCCGCACGCCATTTCCATCCCGCTCAGCCGGGAGATGATGCTGACGCAGTGGCACGCCCCCGTCGATGACGAGACCTGCTACTGGTACACGGTCTTCACGAGCTTCGGCGCACCCGTGGACAAAGCCGCCATGCGCGCCCAGCGGCTGCAGGTCTACGAGCTGCCGGAATACCGCTCGAAGAAGAACCGCACCAACGGCTATGGCTTCGACGCGCACGAGCAGCAGCACAAGACGTACACGGGGCTCGGCGAGGACATCAACGTCCACGACCAGTGGGCGGTGGAGAGCTTAGGCGCCATCCAGGACCGCACCAGGGAGCACCTCGGCTCCT
>DATBKR010000308.1:0-6910 GCA_036555805.1 Hyphomicrobiaceae bacterium
CGGCGGCCTGCTGCCCTACCTGTTCGGCGGCATCACAATGACCGCCGTGGGCCGCGCCGCCGGCTCGATCGTGGAGGAGGTGCGGCGCCAGTTCCGCGAGAAGCCCGGCATCATGCAGGGCACCGAGAAGCCCAACTACGCCCGCGCCGTCGACCTGCTGACGCGGGCGGCCATCAAGGAGATGATCGTCCCCTCGCTGCTGCCGGTGCTGTCGCCCATCGTGTGCTTCTACGTGATCCGCTTGATCGCCGGGCCCGGCAACGCCTTCGCCGCGCTGGGCGCCATGCTGCTCGGCGTGATCGTCACCGGCCTGTTCGTCGCCATCTCCATGACGGCCGGCGGCGGCGCCTGGGACAACGCCAAGAAGTACATCGAGGACGGCCACTACGGCGGCAAGGGCTCCGAGACGCACAAGGCGGCCGTCACCGGCGACACCGTGGGCGACCCCTACAAGGACACCGCCGGCCCGGCCGTGAACCCGATGATCAAGATCACCAACATCGTGGCGCTGCTGCTGCTGGCGGTGCTCTCGCACGGCTGACAGGCGGCGGGGGCCGGGCTGCCTCTGCGGCTCGGCCTCCATGGTCACTTCCCGGACCGGCCGGAAGCGGGGCGGCTGCGCATGCCCGGCATCGACGCACACCTCGTCTGGCTGTGGAGCCTCATCGGCTGGCTCCAGGCCGTGGTGCTTGTCCTGCTCGCTGCCGCGCTCATCAAATATCTGTTCTTCAGGTGAGGGAGCCGGGCATGCTCGATGTGTCGCTGCACGACACCTACTTCGTGCTTCCGGAGGCGCGGCTTCTCGTCTGGCTCTATCTTGTCGTGCTGATCCTGGCCGCAGCCGGGCTCGTCAAATACCTGTTCTTCAGGTGAGCGCCGTCAGGGCGCCCGCGCCGCGGAGCCTGCCGAGTCGCTGTCGTCGCGGTAGAGCGCCGGGTCCGGCCACGGTCCGCGCAGGCTCATCGTCTCGGCGCCCGTGTCCGTCAGCTTCAGGGGCTGGTCCGGGGGCAGGTTCGACTTCATGATCACGCGCGCGTCCATGTTGCCGTCGACCAGGCCGAACCGGCCCGCCAGCGCCAGGGCCACGTCGCCGGCGCGCGCCTGCGCCTCCTCGGCGAAGGCGACGCCGTCGATGATCAGCGCGCGCGCCTCCAGGCGCTGGACGTCGGTGTGCGACTTGGCGAGCGCCGCCCAGCCCAGCGTGCCCCCTTTGGCCGCCGCGTGCACGGCGTTGAGGTCGAGCGCCAGCCGGCCGCCCTCCGGCATTGACAGCGAGGCTTTGCCCGAGAGCCGCTTGGCGATCTCGTTCAGAGTGTAGCCGGTGCTGGTCAGGTCGAGGGCCAGGGTTGCGCGCCCGGACAGCGCCGGCGTGCCGAGCAGTCTGGTGCATGCCGGACCCGCGTCCATGTCCTCCACCTTCGCACGCAGGGCGTAGCGCGGTGCCGCCTCGCTCATGATGGCCATGACCTGCGCGGTCAGGCTCCCCGAGGGCAGCTCGAGCTCGGCGATGTCGGCGTGCAACTTGCCGCCCTGGGCGGTGATGGTGGCCCCGCCCTGTCCGAACGTGTAGTCCCTCAGCGTCACCCGGCGGGCGGAAATGCGCATGTCGGCATCGAGATAGCGGATGAGCGGCAGCGAGACGTCGAAGGAGGCGCCCCACGTCACCGGCAGGTCGAAGCCGAAGAACTGCGTGCGCGCCGCATCGACATAGGGCGTCAGGTTCAGCGCGGGGAAATCCAGCGTTGCCTCCACCAGCGGCCGGTCGGCGCCCAGGTTCAGCACCACGCTGCCGTTGCCCTCGTTGCCGTCCACCGCGATCCGCGCCTTCTCGAAGGCCAGCGACCGCCGCGCCCAAGTGAGGTCGCCCTTGATGCTGGTCGCGTTGAATCCCTCGGTCAGGTAGAGGGGAAGGCCGAACCAGCGGCCGATGCGGCGCAGGCTCGAGATCGACAGCTCGGTCTGGCCGGAGAGCTGCAGGTCCTCGCTGAGGTCGGCGTAGCCGTCGAAGGAGCCCTGCAGCAGGTTCGTGTTGAACGACATCTGCAGCGGCCAGCGCAGCGGATCTTTCTTGTCAGGCTGCCCCAGGGTGGCGTCGAAGGCCAGCCGCTGGCCGCGCATGGTGAAGCTGCCCAGGCTCGCGATCTGCCCGCGGCGCGTCTTCTTCAACTCGGCGTGGAGGTCGGTGAGCGTCTCCACGCTGCCGTCGGCCATGGTCACGTGCAGCGTGCCGCGCCGGACGACGATGAGGTCGAAGCCCAGCGCGGCGATCTGCTGGATCAGCGGCGACACCAGCTCGCGGTCCATGCCGTCGGTTTCGCCGTTGGCAGCAGGCGCCGTGGCGTGCAGGCCTGCAACGTTGAGGGTGAACACCGGCCCGTCCAGGACGACCTGGGACGCCACGTTGGCGGAAGCCGCCGAGGGTCCGTAGTCGTAGATGACGGCACGCGTCAGCACCAGGTCCGGCGCGTTCGCCAGCTGCACCGGAACCGTCAGCACGTGCAGGTCGCGGGGGGCGGCGATGACCGAACCGGTGAAGGAGTCGTCGCCGCGGCGGTCGGCGAAATACATGGGCGCCAGGACAGCGAAGAGCAGGCAGGCCGTAAGCCCGAGGGCCAGTCTGCGCAGGCGCCGCATGAGGGTGTCGCGTCTCATCGCCCGTCGAGGGGGTCTCTGGCTATGGGGCTGATCATGCGTGTCATTGCCGGCCTGCCCAAGGGCCTGACGGGACCTCACGGCGTTGCCTCACCTGCGGCATCCGCACCATCGTCGTACCAAAGCGAGCGGCTGATCCCGCGCAATGCATCGCTGCGCACCGGTACAGCTAATACAATTCGTCGCCGCCGGGCGCAAGCGCAGCTGCTATAGTCATGTGCCCGATATGCACTTGGGCTCCGTCCCATCGAGGGAACGAGGCTCCAGGTGCGACGGGAAAAACCGAAATATGCAGGAGTTGCCGAGATCTGCCATGACGCATCCGCTTTGGATTCCGGACGAGCGCCGCTGCTCTGCGACAACCCTGAGCGCGTTCTGCTCCTGGTTGTCGGCACGCGCGGGCGAGGCGTTCGGCGACTTCGGCGCCTTGCACCGCTTCTCTACTGCCGATCCCGGCGCGTTCTGGTCCGCGCTGTGGGATTTCGCGCAGGTGGCGGGTGACAAGGGAGCGCCGCCATTCGTTACTGGTGCCGACAGGATGCCCGCCGCCTCCTTCTTCCCCGGCGCGCGGCTGAATTTCGCCGAGAACCTGCTCCGGCACGAGGGTCAGCGCGACGCTCTCGTGTTCTGGGGCGAGGACCAGGTGAAGCGCCGGCTGACCTGGGGCGAACTCAGGGCCGAGGTGAGCCGCACGAGCCGGGCGCTGACAGCGGCGGGCGTGAGCGCCGGCGACCGCGTGGTCGCCATCATGCCCAACATGCCGGAGAGCGTGGCGAGCATGCTCGGTGCCGCCACGCTCGGCGCCGTATGGTCGTCGTGCTCGCCGGATTTCGGCGTGCAGGGTGTGCTCGATCGCTTCGGCCAGATCGAGCCCAAGGCGCTCGTGGCCTGCGACGGCTACTACTACAACGGCAAGGCCATCGACATCTCCGACAAGCTCGCAGAGATCCTCGCCCGGCTGCCCACGGTGCGGGAGGTGATCGTGGTGCCCTACCTCGGCCGCGACAAGGCCGTGGTGCTGCGTCTTAACGAGGTGCTCGCCAACGGCGGCCGGCGCGCGCTGACCTGGGACAACGCAATGCGCTCGCAGCCGCATGCACCGCTGACATTCGAGCGCTTTCCGTTCTCGCACCCGCTCTACGTACTGTTCTCGTCGGGTACCACCGGCATGCCGAAGTGCATCGTGCACTCGGCCGGCGGCACGCTCTTGAAGCACCTCAGCGAGCAGCTGCTCCACACCGACATCAGGCCGGGCGACCGTCTGTTCTACTTCACGACCCTGGGCTGGATGATGTGGAACTGGCTGGCTTCCGGCCTCGCCAGCGGCGCCACGCTGTTGCTCTACGACGGCTCGCCGTTCCACCCCAGCGGCAACATCCTGTGGGACTACGCAGAAGCGGAGCGCTGCACGCACTTCGGCACGTCGGCCAAGTACATCGACGCTCTGAAGAAGGCGGAGCTGGCGCCGGCCAAGACCCACGACCTGTCCGCCATCAGGGTGATGCTCTCGACGGGCTCGCCGCTGGCGCCCGAGAGCTACGACTACGTCTACGGAGCCATCAAGCAGGACCTGCACCTCGCCTCCATCTCCGGCGGCACCGACATCTGCGGCTGCTTCGTGCTGGGCATCCCCACCAGGCCCGTGTGGCGGGGCGAGATCCAGGGGCCGGCGCTGGGGCTCGCCGTGGACGTGGTCGACGCGGACGGTGTGCCGGTCGCCCACGGCAAGGGAGAGTTGGTCTGCACCAAGCCGTTCCCGTCAATGCCGGTGGGGTTCTGGAACGACCCCGGGGGCGACAAATACCGGGCCGCCTACTTCTCGCGTTTCCCCAACGTTTGGCACCACGGCGACTTCGCCGAATGGACCGAGCACGGCGGCATGATCATCCACGGCCGGTCGGACGCCACCCTCAATCCGGGCGGCGTGCGCATCGGCACGGCCGAGATCTACCGCCAGGTGGAGCAGCTGGAGGAGGTGCAGGAGGCGATCGTCATCGGCCAGGAGTGGGACAACGACGTGCGCGTGGTGCTGTTCGTGGTCCTGAAGGCAGGCCAGATGCTCGACGACGCCCTGCGCGAGCGCATCAAGCGCCAGATCCGCACCGGGGCCTCCCCGCGCCACGTGCCGGCCAGGATCGTGCAGGTGGCCGACATCCCGCGCACCAAGTCGGGCAAGATCACCGAACTGGCGGTGCGCGACATCGTGCACGGGCGCGAGGTGAAGAACAAGGAGGCCCTCGCCAACCCCGAGGCGCTGGAGCTGTTCCGGAACCTGGCCGAACTGGCGCGGTAGGGCGGCGTCGCGGCGTAGGGCGGATTGGCGGCGCGGAGCGCTGCGTAATCCGCCATTATATCGGCGAACCGGCGGATTACGCGCTTCGCGCTAATCCGCCCTACGGAGCCAGCCCATCGACAAACGCCCCTGATCTGCGGTAGAACCCCGCGCCGATGGCTCCTGAACACCGCCGCGCGGGCCGCCGCTTCCACGGCGGGGCCCCGTTGGCGCGCACAAATCCTAAAGAATTCCGAGGCTTCCATGACCCCGACCATCATTCAGGAGATCGAGCGCGATCAGATGCGCGCGGTGACGGCCCAGCGCATGGTGCCGGAGTTCGCCCCCGGCGATACCGTGAGGGTCATGGTGAAGGTGGTGGAGATCGCCGAGGCCGATCCCAAGGACAGGAGGAGGGCCAAGACGGCAGAGCCGAAGACGACGGTTCGCCTGCAGGCCTACGAGGGCGTGGTGATGGCCCGTTCGGGGAGCGGCGTCAACGAGAATTTCACAGTGCGCAAGATCTCCTACGGCGAGGGTGTGGAGCGCGTGTTCCCGGTCTATTCGCCCTACATCGCCGGGATCGAGGTTCTGCGCCGCGGCAAAGTGCGCCGGGCCAAGCTTTATTACCTGCGGGGCCGGCGCGGCAAGTCGGCGCGCATCTTCGAGCGCACGGACGCCCGTGCCAAGCGCCTCAACGCGGCCTTCAAGGGCTTCAAGAAGCCCAAGGGCACGCCCGACGATCTCACCCAGATCAAGACCATCAGCGCCGAGCTGGCGGAACGGCTGGGCGGGCTCGGCGTCATCAGGTTCGAGCAGATCGCCAACTTCTCCGACGACGACATCGCCAACGTCGACGAGGCGCTGGGCCTCGAAGGCCGCACCGAGAAGGACGACTGGGTGGGACAGGCCCGGCGCCTCCTGGCCGAGGCCACCGCGGCCGAGGTGCCGGCGGAGGGTGAGGCGAAGGCCTGAACCGCAGGGCGGATTAGCGTAGCGACGCGAAGCGCAATCCGCCGTTTCTCTGTGGCGTCGGCGGATTACGGGCTTCGTCCTGATCGGCCCTGCTCCCTCACCTCACGATAAGCACCAGCTTGCCGCGGAAATGGCGGCCCTCGCTCACCTTGTGCGCCGCGGCGGCCTCAGCCAGCGGGAAGGTCGTGATCTCCGGCCGCTTCACGGCACCGGCGCTCACCAGTGCCACGATGCGCTCCAGACGGCGCCGGTCGCGGGCCACGTTGGGCCTCAGCGACTGCACGTCGCTGCGCGGCGGCTTCGGGGCTTGCGGGCCGGAGGCGACGAAGGCGGCGCGCCCGCCCGGCCTGAGCGCGGCGAACGAGCGCTGGGACACCTCGCCGCCCACCGTGTCGAACACCGCATCGCACCCGGAGACGACCTTGGCGAAGTCCTGGGCGTTGTAGTCGACAATCTCCTCGGCACCGATGCTCCGCAGATAGGCATGGTTCGCGGCGCTGGCGGTGGTGATCACGCGTGCGCCGACGTGCTTGGCCAACTGGATCGCGAAGGCGGCGACACCGCCTGCCCCGCCCTGGATCAGGATCGTCTCGCCGGCTTTGAGCTTCAGCGTGTCCTCGATGGAGACGAGTGCGGTGAGGCCCACCAGCGCCACCGCGGCCGCATCAACGTGGGAGATGCTGTCCGGCTTTTTCGCGACTATGGCAGCCTTGATTGCGATCTTTTCGGCGTAGGCGCCCTCCTGGCTCGCCTCGGTGACGCCGAACACCGGATCGCCGGGGCGAAAGTCGGTGACGCCCGGACCCGCGCCACTGACGACGCCCGAGAAGTCGCGGCCGAGCACGTGCGGGAACTGCGACTTCCGGTACGATTCGCCTGCGCGCACCTTCCAGTCGGCGCCGTTGACGCTGGCGGCATGGATGTCGACGACGACCTCCCCGGCGCCGGCCGCCGGATCGGGCAGGTCGCCGTATTTCAGCTCCTCCGGCCCCCCGTGTCGCTCGATGTAGA
>DATBKR010000309.1:0-9339 GCA_036555805.1 Hyphomicrobiaceae bacterium
GCCGCTGGTGAAGGCCACGTCGTGCACGCCGCCCTTGCGGTGCAGCCAGGCGGCGGCGATCCGCGGCTCAGGCCCGTCGCTCTCGGCGTATTCGGTGAGGCGGAAACCGAGGCCGGCATAGAAGTCCACCGCGGCCTGAACGTCGGGCGCGAACAGATTGAAGTGGTCGATGCGCTGCGGATGGCAGCCGCAATAGCGGCCGTAGCGCTGCAGGATGCGCTCGCGCTGCTCCATCTTGAAATAGAGTTCCAGCGGGTTGCCTTGGGCATCGGCTGCATGCAGCGTGCGGCCCTGGTAAGGCACCCCCACGAACTCCGCCGGCAGCCGCCGCTCCTTGAAAAAGATGTAGGCGCGGTCCAGGTCCTCCTCGCTCCCGACCTTGAAGCCCAGTCGCTCGGCCGCCGGCTCGGCCCCGCGCTTCAGCACCAGCGAGTGATGGTTCCGCTCCTCCATGCCCCGGAAATAGAGCGCGTCCTTGCCGGCATCCTCCACCTGCAGGCCGATGATCTCCTGATAGAAGTGCCGGCTCGCCTCCAGGTCGCGCACCGCGAGCACCACGTGGCTGCAGCGAACGACGTTGAAGGGCGGGTTGAAGATGTGTTTCGGGACGGGCATTTTTTGTTTCCCCCGGCGGAGCATCGCCCATTGCGCGCGCACACGGCAAGGGCCCCGGTTGCCGCCCCAGTTCGCCATGAGGCGCCGCAAGCCGCCGCCTGTCAGCCCCGGCCGTAGCGGAAGCGGGCGAGCAGCCAGACGCGGATGGCGCTGGACAGGCCGCAGCCGGCGCGCGTCCCGTCGATGCGGGCGATAAGCCGGGAGACCGGGACGCCTTCCTCGGCCGCCGCGGCCTTGAGCGCGTCCCAAAAGGCCGCCTCCAGCGAGATCGACGTGCGGTGCCCGCCGATGGTGAAGGAGCGCTTGGCCGGCCGTCCGGAGATGACAGGCGATCGGCCTGGCCGCTCACGGTCGCCTTGCGGGAACTGCACGACGGACACCCTCTGAACGGGGTCAAACCCCTGGCCTCGACAGTAGAGTCGATCTGCGGCGGCTCGCGCCCGGGGTCTGACCCTGACCCGGGTCTGACCCCGCCCCGTGAACGCTGACTGCCGCCGATTTCAGTCGCGCCCGTCGGAACCGGGGTCGTCGCGCCTGGCGCCGTCGAGCCGACGGGCCTCCAGCGCCCGCTCGGCCGAGGTCTTGGCGCGCTGCCCTTTGGGGATGCCGAAACGTGCCCGCTTCTCGCCGGCCCGGCGCTCGCGCTCCGCCTTCAGCTTCTGCTTGCGGTAGCGGCTGAGGTTGACGACGTCGCCCATCACGCCTCCGGTCCGATCATCCTGCCGGGGTCGACCAGCCGGTCGAACTCCTCGGCCGTCACATAGCCGCCCCTGACGGCCTCCTCGCGCAAGGTGGTGTCGGCCTTGTGCGCGGTCTTGGCGATCTTGGCCGCGGCATCGTAGCCGATCCTGGGGGCGAGCGCGGTCACCAGCATCAGCGACCGCTCCAGCGCGGCCTTGATGTTGTCCTCGCGCGGGGTGATGCCGACTACGCAGTTGTCCGTGAAGCTCACGCTGGCGTCGGCGAGGAGCTGCACCGACTGCAGGAAGTTGTAGGCCATCACCGGGTTGAAGACATTGAGCTCGAAGTGCCCCTGGCTGCCCGCGAACGTGAGCGCGGAGTGATTGCCGAACACCTGCACGCACACCTGCGTCAGCGCCTCGCACTGGGTCGGGTTGACCTTACCCGGCATGATGGACGAGCCGGGCTCGTTCTCGGGCAGCGCCAGTTCGCCGAGCCCCGAGCGCGGGCCGCTCCCCAGGAAGCGGATGTCGTTGGCGATCTTGAACAGCGAGACCGCCACCGTGTTGATGGCGCCGTGGCTCATCACCATGGCGTCGTGCGCCGCCAGCGCCTCGAACTTGTTGGGCGCGCTGGTGAAGGCGAGCCCGGTTATCGCGGCGATGCGAGCCGCCACCCTCTCGGCAAAGCCCCTGGGCGCGTTGAGTCCTGTGCCGACAGCGGTGCCGCCCTGAGCGAGCTGCATGAGGTCCGGCAGTGTCGATTCGATGCGCTTGATGCCGTTCGCCACCTGGGTGGCGTAGCCCGAAAACTCTTGACCCAGCGTGAGCGGCGTTGCGTCCTGGGTATGCGTGCGCCCGATCTTGATGATGTGGCCCCACGCCTTCGCCTTGGCCTCGAGCGCCCCGTGCAGGCGCCTGAGCGCGGGCAGCAGGCGGCGCTCGATCTCCTCCGCGCAGGCGATGTGCATGGCCGTCGGATAGGTATCGTTCGACGACTGGCTCATGTTGACGTGGTCGTTGGGATGCACGGGCCTCTTGGAGCCCATCGTGCCCCCCAGCATCTCGATCGCCCGGTTCGAGATCACCTCGTTGGCGTTCATGTTGGACTGGGTGCCCGAACCCGTCTGCCACACGGCCAGCGGAAAGTGGCCGTCGAGCTTGCCGTCGATCACCTCCTGGGCGGCGGCCACGATGGCCTTGCCGAGCGCCAGGTCGAGCTTGCCGAGTTCCATGTTGGTCTCGGCCGCGGCGCGCTTGACGATGCCGAGCGCACGCACGATGGCCGCGGGCTGCTTCTCCCAGCCGATCTTGAAGTTGCCGAGCGAGCGCTGGGCCTGGGCACCCCAATAGCGGTCGGCCGGCACTTCGATGGGGCCGAAGGTGTCCGTCTCGACGCGGACGCTGGCGGCTGGAGTGTCGGCGGTCATCGCGGCTCTCTCCCTCGCGCAAGAGTTCGACGATGCATCGATCCCCTAGCACGGGCGACAGGAGGGCTCCACCACAATAGGAGGGTGAGCGTCAAGTCTCTGCGAGCCTGGACCGTAGCAGAGCCGCGCCGCGGCCGCCAACGGCGAACTGGGCAGCTCTCGCGTGCACGAGGCGGAACGCGCCTTTCTCCGGCGCGCCGGACGCTGTCAGCGCGCGAGGATGAAGGCTGCGCCGATCAGCGTGGCGGCCAGCGCCAGGGCCAGGGGGATGATCAGCACCTGCAGCCAGGCGCTCGAACCGCGCAGCGGGCCGGTGGCCGTCTCGACCGGCGCGGACAGGAAATCGCCCGCTGTCGCCTGCTTCTCGCGGGCATTCGCCGCCGCGACCTCGCGGATGATGATGGGCAGCGCGAAGAGCACGATGCCAAGCACGACGACAAAGCCGAGCGAGAGCGCCGCGTCCATGTCGGCGGCGAAGGCCAGCCACGAGGCGAGCACGATCCAGGCGAAGGCGGCCAGCACCGACGCATAGACGAAAGCCGGGAACTCGGCCCCGGGGATCGTGCCGTAGCTGGAGCGCGGCTCGCCGCCGGACGCATCGTTTCCGGATGTGGTTAACGCCGCGTCCGACCCTACCGGGCGATGCTCGCGGCCGGTGTCGCTGCGGTCGTCGAAGGCGTGGCTTGCTTGCCCCATCGTGTTCTCCAAACGGGAAAGCCTGCCCCATCGAGCCGTGTGTGGTTAACGTGGTTCCTGGGGATGGGTTCGTGCGGCGAGGCCAAGCGTCGCAGGAGTTACGTGGGGATCTCCGCCAGCCGCGTGTCGAGCGCGAATACCGGACACCAGTGCGGGGTGAAGTCGGCGCCCATGGGCCAGATGTTGGTCTTGTAGGCCTCCAGCAGGCGTTCCTCGTAGCGCTTCTGCCAGTCGGCATGGCACAGCACGAACTTGGTGGCCGCAACCACGGTCTCGCGGTCGATGATGCACAGCACGCGCATCTCGGGATGGCGCTCGAGGTACTCGTGCACGGCCACCACCAGCATCGGGTAGCCGGGATGCAGCATGTCGTCGAGCACCATGACGCCGGCGGGGCCCAGCGCCGGCGTCACTAGCTCCAGCTCCTTGCCGAGCCCCTCGCGTGAGTGCTCGCTGTCGATGTGGACGAAGCGCGGGCGCCGGCCGCCGAGCTTGTCCAGCAGCTCCTCGGCGCGCATGGTGTGGCTGTCGGCCTTCCAGGCGATGCGCCGCTCGGGCGGTACGCCGTGCCTGAGGCAGTTGGCCTCGAAACGGTCCTGCACCTGCGGGTTGGGCCAGTCGAAGCGGTCGATGCCCAGCGCCACCTCGCCAGGAGCCAGCGCATGGCACAGGGCGATGAAGAAACGCCCCTCGAAGGTGCCGAACTCGGCCACCGGGCCGGTGACGCCGAGCTCGCCCTGGATGCGCATCAGCCCGCCGCACACAGCCGCCGCAAAGCGCGACGACATGCCGGGCACCGTCTCGTAGCCGGCGTCGAGATAGCGATCCACGGCGGCGATGCCGGAGCGGACGGAGGCGCTGGATCGGATGGGAGCGGGGCCGGACATCGAGGTGAGACGGTAAGTGGCGAGATGGTGAGTTTTAGGTCGCGGAATTGGCGATGTTGGGGCGCTCCACCTTTATACTGGAAACCGGCGCGGGATACGCGCACAACCGCCCACTCACCATCTCACCACTCACCACCTCACCTCGATGAGCATCGAATACCATCGCACCCTGCTCGCCGACGCCGAGCGCAACGCGGCGTTCCACGCGGCGCTGGAACGGACGATCGTGAAGGGCGAGACCACGGTGGCCGATATCGGCGCGGGCACCGGATTTCTGGGCTTCCTGGCGGCCAGGCTCGGCGCCAGGCGCGTGGACCTCTACGAGGCGGCCGGCGTCGCCGAGGTGGCGCGCCGCATCCTGCGCCACAACCGCCTGCGCAACTGCCGGATCTTTGAGATGCATTCCACCGAGGCGATGCAGCCCGAGCGCGTGGATGTGATCGTGTGCGAGACGCTCGGCAACTACGCCTTCGAGGAGAACATCGTCGAGACCCTCAACGACGCGCGTAAGAGGTTCCTGAAGCCCGGCGGCACGATCATCCCCGCCGGCGTGCGCCAGCTCGTGTGCCCGGTCGTGAGCGACCGCTTCTTCGCCGAGCTGGCGGTGTGGGACCAGGTGGGCTACGGCCTCGATTTCGGTCCCGCCAAGGCCATGACGCTCAACAACATCTACGTGCGCAGCTTCGCCGCGGGCGACCTCCTCGACAACGCCCGCGCCGCGACCCAGTGGGACGCGCTCTCTTTCGACCGTCCCAACGGGACGGCGCGCACCGGCGAGGCGAGCTGGATGCTGACCGAGCGCACGACCGTCCATGGTCTGGCCCTGTGGTGGACGGCCGAGCTGGCCGATGGCATTCGTCTCGCCACGGGCCCCCTCGACGCACGCACGCACTGGGAGCACCTTTACCTGCCGGCGCTGGCGCCGATGGCCGTGGACGCCGGGCAGGCGCTGGTGGCGCGCATCCGCTCCACCTCTTCCTACGCACGCGGCACCAACGTGGCGTGGACGCTGGCGGTGAAGGATGCCGCCGGACGCGAACTGCGCCGCCAGGCGCTGGATCTGGAGAAGGGCTTCCTGCCGTAAGGGTCCTGCCCTGCCTCTCGCGAGCCGCAGGGCGGGGCCATTCGACGGCTTGCTGCAAAAGCGACACCGGGCGGGGAGAAGTTGGGGGTCGGGTGCAGGGGTCGCTTTTTCGCCCCAATGCGTTCAGATAGGCTCACCCGGCTCCGGTGCAAGCGACAGGGCCTTGTGGAGGGTGTGATTCGTGACCGAGCGGCCGGCAGGCTGCGGGCTTTACGCCGTGGTGGACGCTGGGCCGGCCGCGGGTGAGCGGCTCGCGGCGGCGTTCGGTGCTGCCCCGTTGGCCGCCGTGCTGATCGCGCCCGCCGCCGGGCAGCGCCTCTCGGCCGCCGAGGCCAAACCCCTGCTGGAACGAGCCAGGCAGGCCGGGGTCGCAGCCCTGCTGCTGGAGGAGGCCGCCCTCGCGCGCACACTGGGCGCCGACGGCGTGCATCTGGCCGCGGGCGACGACCCGCAGGCCGCCTACCGCGCGGCCAGGGACACCCTCGGCGAGGGCGGCGTTGTCGGCGTGGATGCCGGCATTTCGCGCCACGCCGCCATGGTCCTCGCGGAAGCCGGGGCCGATTACGTGGGCTTCGGCGCCCCGCCGCATCTCAAGGACCGCGACAAGGCTCGCGGGCGGCGCGAGGACCTCGTCTCCTGGTGGGCGCCCATCTTCGAGGTGCCCTGCGTGGCCTTCGACGTGGAGACCGGCGAGGAAGCGCGGCAGCTTGCGGCCGCCGGCGCGGAATATGTCGCCGTGACGCTGCCCGCTGACGCGCCCGCCGCGCGCGAGCTTGTGAGTGCCATCGCCCGCAGCCTTGCCAAGACCGGCATCGAAGCGGGCCGGACGACGCCCTGAGGAGCTGCCCCATCATGGTCGAGACGCGCGCACTCGCGATTCTTGCGCTGATTGCCGTCGCCGTGCTGTTCCATGCCGGCCCGGCCGGCGCTGAAACCAGCTCGTGGGCGAGCCGCGTCGACCCCGCCGCGCCCATCGACAAGTCGGCCCAGAAGAAGAAGGCGCCGGCCTCCCCCTTCGGGGCGGTAACCGTCATCAAGGCAGTGCCGGTCGCCCCGACGGGCAAGGTGCTGCCCGCGGTGGCGCCGCCGGCGGCCTCCGGTCCCGCCAAGGCTACCCCGCAGATGCAGGAGGACCCGGCCTACGAGGCGTTCGACGCAGGCTTCTACATGACCGCTCTGGAACTTGCCGTGCATGCCGCCGAGCAGGGCGAGCCCCAGCCCCATACGCTGGTCGGCCGCATCTATGCGGAGGGCCTCGGCACCGCGCCCAACGCGCCCCTGGCCGCCAAGTGGTTCGAGCGCGCCGCCGAACTGGGCGACCCCGAGGGCATGTTCGCGCTCGGCGTGATGTACGCCGAGGGGCGTGGCGTCGACAAGGACAGGGCCGCTGCCGCGCGCTATTTCGAGGCGGCGGCGGCGCGCCGGCATCCGCTCGCGAACTACAACCTTGCGCTGCTGTTCTTGCGCGGGGACGGCAAGCCCGAGAACCCCTACCGCGCTCTGATGCATATGCGCTACGCAGCGGAAAACGGGGTGGTGGCGGCGCAGTACGACCTCGGCACCATGTACGCCACGGGCACGGGCACCGATGCCAACGCGTTCGAGGCGGCGAAATGGATCGGCAAGGCCGCGGCGGCAGGCAATGTCGAGGCGCAGGTTGACTACGCCGTCTTGCTGTTCCGCGGGCACGGGGTGCCGGTGGATGCCAAGAGCGGCGCCGAATACTTCCGCCGCGCCGCGGAGAAGGGTGTGGCGACGGCACAGAACCGGCTGGCACGCTGCTATACCCACGGCGCGGGCCTGCCGCAGGACCTCGTTGAGGCGGCCAAGTGGAACTTCATCGCCAAGGCCGGCGGCATCGAGGACGACGCGCTCGACGCGATCCTGGCCAAGGTACCGCGCGCCGACCAGGCCAAGGCGAAAACGGCCGCGCAGCAATGGCTCGACCGCATCGCAGTGGGCCTGGAATAAGCCGCCTCGCCGTGCTGAGGATGGCCTGACCGCGCCGCCCTGAGGCGAAGAGTCCAGACACGCGTGGCTGCAGTCCCGCCGATGTTCAGCCTGCATTCAGCCTCGCCGCGGCATCGCAGGTTGCCAGGCATGATGCCGCGGCGGTCCAAGGGCGGTCGAGGTCGGAGCCAAACGGATGCCAGCTTACGCAAGGCCCCTCGTCAACGGCGCATTGCGGCTCACCCTGGTGCCGGTCTTCACGCTCCTCGCCTTTGCCGCCATCGACCTCGGCTACCGCATCCACTCGCACCGGCCGGTGCTGGTGCTGGACGATTGGCGCGTCGCCCGCATCCAGTACCTGCTGTTCGGCGACCGAGGCATGTTCCACCCGGTGCTGGGCTGGGTGCTCCGAGACGACGACGAGCGCGAGGGTTACAACACGCTCGACCTGGGCATCCGGCGCAATTTCGACGAGAAGGGAATCCGCACCGGCGGCATCCTGGCGGTAGGTGACGCCTTCACCGACGGCGGACCGGAGGTCGACGACGGCGAGACCTGGCCGGCGCACCTGGAGCGCCGCATCGGCGTGCCGGTGATCAACGCCGGCGTCGCGGGCTACGCCGCCGACCAGATTGCCCTGCGGGCGGAACAGCTCCTGCCCCTGGCGCGGCCCAGGACGCTGCTGGTCGAGCTGACCGAGGACGCGGTCGCCCGCGCCGGCCTCTCCTCCTTCGGTCGGTCGAAGCCCTACTTCACCCTCGACGGAGACGGCCTCGCCTACCACGCCCCCGTCAATACTGCCGCAGACGAGGACAGCGTGTTCGGCTGGCGCGCCGCGGCGAGGAGCGTGCTGGGCCACTCGGCGGTGCTCGACGTCGTGCTGAGCCGGCTGGCGCCGATCTACTGGCTCGGCAAGTCGGTGGAGCCCGTCACGCAGCAGGTCGACAACGACCCGGCGGCTATCGGCTGCGCCCTGCTGCAGCGCTTGAAGCGGAGCGCCGCCAAGGACAGGGTCCGGGTGCTCGTTTTCCTGCAGTATACGCAGCGGACCGTGGCCGAGCGGACCGAACCCGGAGAGGACGCCCGCAAGGTTGCCGCGTGCGCGCGCACCGAGGGGATCGAGGTCGTGGACCAGTTCCAGTCGCTGCGTGCCGTCGTCACCGCCGATCCTGGCGCCTTGGGCCACCTCTACGTGCAGGGTGACGGCCTGAGCGAAATGTCCTCCGACGGCAACCGCCGTACCGCCGACCTGCTGGCCCGCGCCCTCAACAACTAGGCTCGAGTGGGCATCACCCCGGCGCGTCCGGCCGCACCTCGTGGCCGAAGGGCGGGATGGGAGCGACCGGGCCTGCCGGCGGACGCGCCGGCCCGGGCGGCTCTGCGGACTTGCGGTTGTGATCAGCCTCGTTCAGCCGCCGCAGCCGCTCCAGCTCCTCCATGTCGTGCTCGATCTTGCGCGCGGCCAGCTCCTGCTCCAGGGCGCTGGTGTCGATCTGCAGCTCGGCCGAGCTCAGCGCCGCGACCGGCGCCCGATAGGACACCATCACGGCGGGGAACGGCTTCGCCGCGCCTGTGCCGTCCGGCACCTTGGCTTCGAGCCGCCATTGCGAGTCGAGCTTGAGCCCCTTGAGGTCCAGCCGTGCCGTGCCGCTCGCCCGACCCTCGCTCGTGTCGATGACGACCGGCCGGCTGCGCACCTGGCCGTCGGCGATCTCCACGGCCACAGTGGCCTGCCCGACCGCAAGGCGACCGGCGCCGAGCCCGGCCGCGAGTGTCTGGCGCAGGGTCGGCGCCAGCTTCCCCGGCTCCGCCTTGAGCGCCGCCTCGGAGGCGGCCAAAACCGCCGACGGCGCCAGGCCGGGCAGCCGCGCGTCACCGAAGGCGACGCTGCCCTCGCCCTGCAGGGCCGAGACGACGGCGCGCGGGCTCACGCCGCGCCCGGTGAACTCGATGCGGCCGGTCAGGGGGCCGCTCGCCTTGGGCGGTCGCGGTCCGGG
>DATBKR010000310.1:0-3211 GCA_036555805.1 Hyphomicrobiaceae bacterium
CTTCCCGACGTTGGGGCGCGGCACCGACTTGCCGATGTAGGAGTTCGGCCGGTCGACGGCGCGGGGATCGACGATCTCGTTCATGTTCTCGTTCAGGGCGCCGCCCTGCCGTTGCGCTTGGCTGCTACGGCCGCGACGGCATCGACGATAGCGTGGTAGCCGGTGCAGCGGCAGTAGTTGCCGGAGAGGTGCTCGCGGATTTCCTCGCGCGTCGGCGCGGGGTTCTGCTTGAGCAGGTCCGCGGCCGCCAGCAGCATGCCGGGCGTGCAGTAGCCGCACTGGGCGGCGTTGCGGGCGATGAAGGCGTCCTGCAGGTCGCGGATCTCGCCGGAGTCGGAGACGCCTTCGATGGTCTCCACCTGGGCGCCGTCGAGCGCCGCCGCCAGCACCAGGCAGCCACGCACGATGGCGCCGTCCACACGAACCGTGCACGCGCCGCAGAAGCCGTGCTCGCAGCCGGCGTGCGCGCCCATCAGCCCCAGGTCGAGGCGGAGGAAGTCGACGAGGTGGCGGCGCGCCTCGATGCGGCGCGACACGCGCTCGCCGTTCACCGTCAGCGTGATGGCGACCTCGGCGCTCATGCCGCGACCGCCTCGTCGAGGCCGCAGAGGCGGCCCAGCGCCCGCGCCAGCAGCACGCGCGCGAAATGCCGCTTCGTCGGGGGGCCGCCGTGCTGGTCAGCCGGCGGATCGAGGCCGGCGTCGAGCGCGGCTTGGGCGGCGGCGACCGTGGCGGGCAGCACCTCCTGGCCGCCGATCGCTGCCATGGCGCGCTCGGCCACGACCGGCGCGTCACCCACGCCGAAGAACACGAGTTGCGGTTCGATCAGGGTGGTGCCGGCGAGCCGCGCCTTTGCCGCCACGCCGGCCATGGCGTAGTCGCCCGAGCGGCGCACCAGCTCCAGGATGGCCGCGCGCTCGTCGCGCTTGGCGACGGGGAACTCCACCGCGGCGATCAGCTCGTAGGGCTTGAGCGCGGTGGTGTAGAGCCCGGTGAAGAACTGCGCCGCCGGGATGCGCCGCTCGTCCGCGGCATTGCGCGCCACGATCATGGCATCGAGCGCCACGCAGCACGCGGGCAGTTCGGCGGCCGGGTCGGCGAAGGCGAGCGAACCCCCGAGGGTGCCCCGGTTGCGGATCGCCGGATGTGCAATGAGGGGCACCGCCTCGGCGAGGAGCGGCACGTGCCGGCGGATCAGCTCGTGGCGCCCCAGCTCGGCGTGGGTGGTGAGCGCACCCACGCGGATCGTGGCGCTGCCGGTCTGCGCGATGCTGCGCAGCTCGCGCAGCCGGGAGATGTCGACGAGCGTGCCGGGGTCGGAGAGCCGGAACGCGAGGCTGGCGAGCAGGCTCTGGCCGCCGGCCAGCAGCCTGGCGTCCGGCCCCGCGTCGCGCCAGAGCTGGAACGCCTCGGAGAGCGTCGCCGCCCGCACGTAGCTCAGTGGCGGCGCCTTCACAAGATCCTCCCTCCCCGACCAATTTCCCCAATCCCTGGGAACACTTTATGGGGCGCCTGGCAGGTATTCAAGGCTTGTTGGCCAAGCTTGTTGACCGCTTGTTGGCCCGCAGGATGCCGCCTGCCTCACCACAGGCACGCGACGCCAAGAGCGGCGAGGGTCTGGTCCGAGCTGACGAGCGTCAGTCGTTCACTCGCTGCCTGTGCCACAAGCAACCGATCGAACGGATCGCGATGCGCAACTTGCATCAGGCCGGCGGCCCGAACGTGAGGCACCTCAATGGGAAGAAGCACAAAACCTTCGCTTTCCACTTCGCGTTCGAAGCTGTCGATCAAGGAGCGCGCCTCCGGCCACTTGCCCTGACCGACCTTGATGGCGATTTCCCAGGCTGTAGCGACGCTGACATGGACGGTGTCCGGATCATTCGACATGAGCCGTCGCGCCGTGGCGCTGAGCCGAGAATCGTCGGTCAGCCACCAGAACAAAACGTGGGTATCGAGCAGCGTCCTCAATCGGCCTTCCCGTACCAATCTTGGAGTTCTTCCTCCGACATTGGCTCCATTAGACGTGCCGGCACCGTCAGCTTGCCCTTAAGTCGGCCCGGCTTTCGGGGCGCGAGATTGTGCGGCAAATCCTTCGAGGCGCGTGATACAGGCTCCAGGCGCACCCGCTCGCCCGACGGCGCCTCGATGATGATGGTCTCGCCCGCGGCCGCACGATGAATGAGGTCCGGCAGCTCCCGCTCGGCCCTGGTTGTCGGTATCGTGTCCATGCTGAGATTATGGGCGTGGCATGCTCCGGATGCAAGGTCGCTGATATTCCCCTCGGGGCGGCCCGTATTTGCTTCAGATCACTCCAAGAGCGATCGACATGGCGGCCAACCGCGCGCAAGCGTCGCATCCCTCTCGTCGAAAGGCGTCAGATCCGTTGGTGTGCCCGCTACGCCCCGAAGCGGGCGGCGGAGCGGGCGCGGGCCTTGGCCGCCTCCTCGGCGCGGTCGCGCGGGGGCGCCGAGGTGACCAGCGAGGCGAGCAGCTCCTCGGCCGCCCTGGTCACGTCTTCGATCGCGCGGTTGAAGGCGGCCTCGTTGGCCTTGGACGGGCGGGTAAAGCCGCTCAGCTTGCGCACGAACTGGAGCGCCGAGGCGCGGATCTCGCCCTCGGTGGCCGGCGGCTGGAAGTTGTAGAGCGTCTTGATGTTGCGGCACATGCCGAACTCCCGCGATCCATGGAAGCCTCGCGCTGCATGCGTTGCACACGCGCCGCCCCTCGGCAAGCGTGCCGGGCCCGCCCCGGCGGCGCCAGGGCGGGCGCCAAGAGTGGGCGATTGACCGCCGAGGCGCCCAGCCGGACACTAGGCCGGACGCCGCAGGCCAACCCCAGCGCCCCCGTGAGGTTTTCCCGGGCGTCCCGCCAGGCCGGCGGAGGGAAACACGAGAGGGCGCACCGCGAGAGGAGTGAAGGCGATGGCACAGAAGCTCGATGCGGCGGCGCGCCAGGCAATCCCCGCGCGCCTGCCCGGATGGCGCATGGCGGAGGGGCGAGACGCCATCGCCAAGACTTTCACGTTTCCGAACTTCAACGCGGCGTTCGGCTTCATGACGCGGGCCGCGCTGGTCGCGGAAAAGATGAACCACCACCCGGAATGGTTCAACGTCTGGAATCGGGTGGACGTGACCCTCTCCACCCACGACGCGGGGGGACTGACCGAGCGCGACCTGAAACTCGCCGAAGCCATGGACCGCATCGCCGGCTA
>DATBKR010000311.1:0-40050 GCA_036555805.1 Hyphomicrobiaceae bacterium
CAGATCGTGCTCAGGAAGGTCGACGGCTGGACGTCGATTGCACAGCCCCTTGCCGACCCGATTGACCTCGCCGCCTGACGAGCTACCCTCACCTTGCCGGAGACCCGCTCACCAAATTCCCACCACGATTGGGACGGCACCCAGGTCCGTGCCACTTGCGGACGTGACGCCTTGGCGCACAACAACAGACTGTGTAGCATGATCTGCGGAATTGCTTCATATGCGGCGCGTTGAGCGCGACACGTTGATAATCGGGAGTGACATCGGCGGATTTCCAATCAACGGCGCAAACGTTGAAAGCGAGGACGCAATGAGTATTCGATACCAAGCTGCATGTGCGTCGATTGTCGGCGTGCTCATGTGTGGTCTCGGCGTGTTGCACGCGCAAACGAAAACTGCTCCAGCATTTTGGATCACTGAAACGATAGAGGTACGCGATCAGGCGGCATTCCTGAACGCAATCAAAGCGGTGCCACCCACGGTCCAGGCTCACGGTGGGCGCTACGTTGCCCTGGGCGGCAAGATCGTTCCTGGCGTGGGATCTCCGCCCAAGCGGATTACCATCATCCAATTTGACAGTCTGGAGAAGGCCCAGGCATGGTTCAACGATCCGGCGGCTGTTGCAGCTCGCACCGAAGCGCTGAAGCACGCAACGGTACGCGACTATACGGTTGAAGGCCTCGCCAAGTAGCGAAGCGCAATCGCGTGATAGGGGTGCCCCGATTTTGGCGCGCGATGCCCGCCTTGGGTCACGAGCGGAGGTTCCTTTTGCGCCCAGGAAACCGCGCGCCCCCTCAGGGCAGCTTCGGGGGCGGGGTGAGGACCGGGCGCTCGTCGAATGCCGGGACGGCAGGCGGGTTCTCCTCCAGCAGGCGCAGCACCTCCGCGATCGCCCGGTCGAGCTGCGGGTCGCGGCCCGCCGCGTAGTCCTGCGGCGCCACGTCCACCTCGATGTCCGGGTCGGTGCCGTAGTTCTCCACGCCCCACCCCACGTCCACGAACCAGAACGAGAACTCGGGCTGCGTGGTCACGGAGCCGTCGGCCAGCGCGTGACGCGGCGAGATGCCGATCACGCCGCCCCACGTGCGGGTGCCGATCAGCGGCCCGAGCTTCATCAGCTTGAACACGTGGCAGAAGATGTCGCCGTCGGAGCCCGCCCACTGGTTCGTCAGCGCCACCATCGGGCCGGCGACGGAATAGCTCGGGTATGGGTCCGGCTTGCCCCAGCGCGACACGTCGTAGCCCACGCGCTTGCGGGCCAGCTTCTCGATGAGGAGTTGCGACACGCCGCCGCGGTTGTAGCGCACATCCACCACGAGCCCGTCGCGCGCGACCTCGGTCAGGTAGAGCCGGTGGAACTCGGCGAACCCCCGTGGGCCCATGTCCGGGATGTGGACGTAGCCGACGCGCCCGCCGGTCGCCTCCACCACCTTGCACCGGTTGGCCTCCACCCACTCGCGGTAGCGCGCCAGCGCCTCCGAGCGCCGCGCCCGCACGGTAACGACGCGCGGTGCCTCGTCGCCCCGCTGCACCGTGAGCGCCACCTCTGCGCCGGCCTGGTGGACCAGCAGCTCCTGCGGCAGCCTGGCGGCCGTCACGCGCCGGCCGTTCACGGCGAGGAGCCGGTCGCCGGGCCGCACGTTGACGCCCGGCGCGTTGAGCGGCGAGTCGGCGTCCGGCTCGCCCGCCGTGCCCCGCACGATCCGCGTGAACGCGTAGCAGTCGGCTTCGGCGTCGTAGGCGTAGTCCGCGCCGAGGAAACCCTGCAGGTAGGCCGGCTCCGGCCGGTAGTCGCCGCCCATCTCGTAGGCGTGCGACGTACCGAGCTCGCCCTGCATCTCCCACATCAGGTCCGAGAGCTCGCCGCGCGTGCCTACGCGGTCGATCAGCGGCGCGTAGCGCTCCCACACCGCATCCCAGTCCACGGCCGACATGTTCGGGGTCCAGAAGTTCTCGCGCTGGAGCCGCCAGGCCTCTCGCGCCATCTGCCGCCACTCCACGCCCGGCTCCACCGACACCTTGACGCGCCCGAGGTCGATCCAGCCGCTGCGCCGCCCCGGCCGCTCCGAGCTGGCGCTCTCGTCCGGCTTGGCGCCCGCGCGCACCACGCGCAGCCGGTTCCCCGCGCGGTAGAGCATCGACTTGCCGTCGCGCCCGATCTGGAAGCCGGTCAGGCCGCTGATCAGCGGCTCGTGGCGCTGCGTCTCGAAGTCGAACACCTCCAGCACGCCCCTCGGCTCAGGCTGCGCGGGGCCGAAGCCGCGCCCGAGCGCCCCCTCCACGGGGAAGCTCGTGAAGATCGCCTTGCCCTTCAGGCCGGCGATCCGTCCGTAGATGCCCTCGGGCACCGGAAACCCGGCCACGCGCCCCGCGATCCCCTCCAGGTCGATCCGCACCTCGGGCGGCCCCGCGGCCGGCGCCTTCTCCTTCGCGGCCTCCTCCCCCTCGCCTTCGTTGGCGCCGCCCGGCTTCTCCTCTCCGCTCGGCTTGTCCGGCTTGCCGCCTTCCTTCAGCGCGTGCGGCACCGGCATGAACGGCGAGAGCGCGTCGCGCTGGAGCGTGACCAGGAAGGGACGCGTGCCCTGCGGGAACGACAGCTCGAAGTGCAGCGCGTCGTAGACCGGGTTCAGGTCGCGCACGCCCAGGAAGTAGAGGAACTTGCCCTCCGGGTCGAACGCGGGGCTGTGGTCGGTGAGGACCGGCATGGTGGCGTCGTGGCGCGCACCCGTGCGCCGGTCCCAGAGCCGGATGCCCATCTGGTAGTTGCTCGTGGCGAACCCGTAGGCCGCCCAGTTGCCGTCTGGCGACCAGTCGAAGCCGCCGATGGGGCGGTACTCGCTGCGATCCACGACGCGGAGCGCTGCGTCGGCGAGGTCCACATGCAGAAGCTCGTTGCGGTGGTTGGCGAGGAGCACGCCGTCGGCGGTCGGCGAGACCTTGAGCGCGGAGACACGCCCGATGTCGAGTGCGCCGAGCCGCACGGGCCCAGAATCTGTCCCTGGGCCCGGCACCGTCGAGTGAACTTCCAGCGCCTCCTCGCCGCCGACGTCGGCTACCGCCACCAGCCGTTGGCCGTCGTTGAGCCATTGGGCCAGGCGGCAGCGGACGGCGCCCTCGCGGCCGACCGGCACGACCGCGCCCTCCCAGTTGCCCATCGCGAAGCTCTTGCCACGCGCAGTGATGGCGAGCGAGTGCCCCTCCGGGTGCAGCGCGGCCGACTCCAGGTGGCGCGCCGGGTCCACGAACCGCCGCTGGCGGTGCACCCGTGGGCTGCGGTACTCCACGGCGACCGGCGTCTCCACGCCGACGGTCGGATCGAGCACGAACAGATCGCCGCCGGCGTGGTAGGCGATGCGCCGACCGTCGCTGTTCGGGAAGCGCACGTAGAAGTCTGTGCGGTCGGTGTGACGGCGCACCTCGGCGCCGTTGGGCAGGCAGGAGTAGATGTTGCCGTAGCCCTCGTGGTCGGAGAGGAAGTAGATGCGGCCGCCGATCCACATCGGCCGCGCCAGATTGCCCGCGAGCCGGACCAGCCGCTGGAATCGGCCGTTGCCCTCCGGGTCCACCCAGATGTCGCCGGCGGTGCCGCCCCGGTACCGCTTCCAGCGCGCCGGGTCGTTGTTGTTGCGGCCGATGGCCGACCGACCGCCGGGTCCGAATGTGATGCTGACGCCGTGACCGACCGGCCAGGGCTCGGGCAGGCCGCCCTCCGAGCGCAGCGCGAACACCGCCGGCACGCGGTCGATCGGCTGCGCCGCGTCGCTTGCGAACAGGATGCGATCGCCGCCGGGCGTCCAGCCGATCACGGTGGTGGCGGCGCCCAGGTAGGTCAGGCGCCGCGCCGGCCCGCCCTCCGAGGCCATCACGTAGACCTCAGGATGCCCCTCTTCGCGCCCGGTGAATGCCAGGGTCGCGCCGTCCGGCGAAAAGAAGGGCGCGGAGACCGCGCCCAGGTTGGCCGTGAGGCGGCGGGCGACACCGCCCGCGGCCGGCACCGCCCAGAGGTCGTCCTCCGACACGAACACGAGCCTGTCGGAATGAAGCGTGGGGAAGCGGTGGTACCCGGGGCTCATGCCTGTTTCTCGCGCTTACCGTGCCCGAGCCTATGGATCGGCTCGGCTCGACAATGACGGAAACACAATTCGAAACGACTCGTCCAGCGCGACCGGACTCTGCCGGTCGTCGCCCGCCGTGTTCGCCGGATCGCGGTTGGGCAAAGATCGGGGCTCTCTTGCGTGGGGCGCCTATGGCCGGAGCTCCCACAGAAGCAGTCGACGGTGTCACCACCATGCCGGTATGAGCATCGCGACCCGTTGCCGGTAGCGCCGGTACTCGTCGCCGAAGAGATCGACCAAATCGCGCTCCTCGAGCCATATGCCGACAAGAATGTACGCCGTCGAGGCCGCTGCGAAGACAAGATGACCTGCGGTCATTGCCGGGCTCGCCCAGAACGCAATGATGAAGCCGAGATAGAGAGGGTGGCGCACGAGCCTGTAAAGGTACGGGGTTCTCAACCGCGGCTCGGGTGCAGCATTGCCGCCAAGATTGTCGATGACCTGCTGCAGCCCGAGGAATTCGAAATGGCTGATCAGGAACGAGCTCATGAGAACGATGAACCAGCCGACGAAGGACAGGCCCTGCACCGTCGTGGCGATGACGGGATTGCCGATCTGCCAGACAATGGTCGTCATCGGCCGCCACTGCCAGAACAGCAGGATCAGCGCGAAACTGGAGAGGAGCACGTAAGTGCTCCGTTCGACCGGGACGGGGACGAACCGCGTCCACCAGCGCTTGAAGGGTTTCCTTGCCATGACGCTGTGCTGCAAGGCAAACAGCGACAGCAGCAGAATGTCGACGATAAGGGCTTCGGCAGCTGACACGGCCGCTCCCGTGTCCACCGTCTTGGGGACGGCGACACCGGATACGAAGCCGATAGCGTAAAGAAACGTGCCGAGGAAGACGAGATAAGCCGCCACTCCGTAGGCCAGCGCCAGAATCCGTGCCATTGGTGTCTCCTTCATGCGTCCGATCGGCTGCGGGCCGGCTCGCGGCGCGAGTTGACGTGTCGCAGGGGCGCGGCGCAGGTCCTTGGGGCCTGGCCGCAGCCGGAGCACCTACGTACTGTGTCTGCGTCCCCTGTCCGTCCCCTGCGGCGGGCTTCGTCGCGGGAAGCCCAGGGATCACGCGGGGAGTCCCTCCCGGAAGCGACTGGGGAAGCCCTGGGCTGGTAAAATCCTGTGTTAGACTGCAAGCGTCGGGGCGGCCCGCCGCGGTGTTGGGACCGGCACGTCGGTCGCCCCACGAATTGCGATAGCCAGTCTCCAGTAGATGGCACGTCTGGGCCTTCAATTGCTGGGATTTCCTCGCGTCCGGTTCGACGCCCGCGACGTCGGCCTGAGCCTGCGGAAGGGGCTCGCGATCGTTGCCTATCTCGCCGAGGCCAGGGGACCAACGAGCCGGGACAATCTTTCGAGCCTGCTGTGGCCCGATGCGGATGCCGAGGCTGCCAGGGCCGGCCTGCGGCGCACCCTGCACAGGCTCCGATCTGCATTTGGCGCAAAGGTCATAGAAGCCGATCGAACGTCGCTCAGCCTCGCGCGATCACTGGACCTCCGGGTCGATACCCATGCCTTCGAAGCGGCCTGCGACAAGGGCGCGCTCGAGGAAGCCGCGCGGCTCTATGGCGGCGACTTCCTCGCCGGCCTCTCAATCGACGGTTGCCGCGAGTTCGAGGAGTGGGCCTTCTTCAGGCGTGAAGCGCTGCGCAGCCGCCTCGTGCAGGCGCTGGAGCGCCTGATCGACCAGCAGTTCTCGCAGGGGCACCACGGAGCAGCGCGGGCGCACGCCGCCCGGCTTGTCGGGCTCGATCCGCTCAGCGAGACCGCCCATCGCTATCTGATCGAGGCGCACCTCGGGGCCGGGGACCGGGTCGCGGCGGAACGCCAGTACGAGGCCTGCGCCCAGCTCCTGGCCGACGAGCTCGGCGTGGCCCCGGATGCGCAGACGACAGCGCTGCTGGAAGCGTCATCGAGCGCGAGAGCGGCCTCGGGATCCAGCACGTGCTATGCCGAGGGCAGCGGCCTCCATATCGCCTATCGGACCTTCGGTGCCGGCCCGCTCGATATCGTGATCATCCTGGGCTTCGTCTCGCACGTCGAGCGGGTATGGGACGAGCCGCGCTGCCGGACCTTTCTCACGGCCCTGTCCAAGATGGGCCGTCTGATCCTGTTCGATCGGCGTGGAATTGGCCTTTCCGACCGGATCGGCGCGCCGCCGACGACCGAGGCCACCGCCGAGGACCTGTTGACCGTGCTGGACGCCGTTGGCAGCCGCCGTGCGGTTGTCATCGGCTGCTCGGAAGGCGGCCCTGGTTGTATGGAGCTGGCGGCCCGCGCGCCGGGGCGGCTGGCGGGTCTCGTGCTCTACGGCTCGCTGGCCAAGGGTAGCCGGACCGAGGACTACAAGCCCGCGCTGCGCTCCGAGCAATACGATGCGTGGGTGGCGCGCATGATCCGCAATTGGGACAAGCCCGCCGATCTCACAATCTGGGCACCTAGTCTCGCGCGCGACCGGCAGGCAGTGCGCTGGGCGACCGGCCTGCTGCGCGCCGCCTCGACGCCGGGCACGATGAAGGGTGTCGTCGAGGCCCTGCGCGATACCGACGTGCGGCACCTGTTACCTCGAATAGCCACCCCGACGCTCGTGCTGCATCGCCGCGGCGACAAGGCCGTCCGCGTCGAAGCGGGCCGTTACCTGGCCGCAGCAATCGGCGGCGCACGGCTGGTGGAGCTGGACGGCGACGATCATTGGCCCTGGGTCGGCGATCAGCGCAGCATCATCGCTGCGACAGCCGCCTTCGTGGCCGGTCTGCAGTCCGTGGCGCCGTAGCCGCGGGGTGGGCCAGAGGGGGCGAAATGTCGCTTCAAGGTCGAAGTCGGGTCCGCCTCCGCGGAGGCCGCCGGATCACGGTTCCGGCCAGCGCTTCTCGAACGCCCACACGTGCTCGAAGCCGGCAAGACGGCAGAAGCGGTCGAAGGGGTAGAGATCGCCCTGAAGCGCATCGCTCGACCCTGCCTCCTTGAGCACGCCGTACACCCGCTCCAGCGCCCTGGCCGCCGCCAGCAGGCCCGTCACCGGGAAGATGGCGATGCGGTAGCCCAGCTCCTGCAGCCGCGCCCTCGGCAGGATCGGCGTGCGCCCGCCGTCGGCCATGTTGGCCATTACCGGCACGTCGAAATGGCGGCCGATGCGCGCCATCTCCTCCTCGCTCTCCGGGCTCTCGATGAACAGGACGTCGGCGCCCGCCCTGGCGTAGGCCTCGCCGCGCCGCAGCGCCTCGTCGAGGCCGAGGCCGGTGCGCGCATCGGTGCGGGCCACGATCAGGAAATCCGGCGAGGCGCGGCTCGCCACCGCCACCTCGATCTTGCGCACCATCTCCTCAAGGCGCACCACCCGGCGGCCGGGCGTATGTCCGCAGCGCTTGGGGAATACCTGGTCCTCGATCTGGATCGCCGCGGCGCCGGCTGCCTCGTAGCCCCTCACGGTGCGCTCCAGGTTCAGGAGCCCGCCGAAACCCGTATCGGCATCGCAGATCACCGGCGTGGCAGTGCCCTGGCAGATCTGGGCGACGCGGCCCACCATGTCGGTGTAGGTGGCGAGCCCGGCGTCGGGCAGGCCCAGGGTGGCCGACACCCCGTAACCCGTCATGTAGAGCGCCTTGAAGCCCAGGCCGTCGGCGATTTTGGCGGAGATCATGTCGTAGACGCCCGGCGCCGCGATCAGGTCCCTGCCCGCCAACGCGTTCCGCAGCGCCGCTCCCTGATGCATAGCCGAACACTCCCGGTTGGAATTGGTCCCGGGCCAGCCCTAGAGCGGGCCGCGCGCGTCGTCCACTGGCTTTCATCGCCACCGGCGGGCGCCGCCAGGCCAGGGGCGCCTTTAGGATTTGAAAACGGCACAGAATTGGGAGATGCTGCGGGCGCAGGCGCCGCCGGCGGGGGCGGCGGCAGAAAATAAACCGTTCATTCCATAGGGAGGACCCGACATGAAGATCCGGCGTTGGACGCCGTTGCTTCCTGTTCTGGCTGCGCTGGCGCTGCTGCCGTTCGCTTCCCAGCAGGCCCAGACAGAGACGCCGAAGCGCGGCGGCATCCTCAAGTTCGTGGTGCCTGACGAGCCACCCAGCTTCGATGGTCACCGGGAGACGACGTTCGCCCTGATCCACCCCATCGCGCCGTTCTACAGCACCCTGATCCGGGTGGATCCCGAGCATCCGAACTCCGGCAACTTCGTCTGCGACGTGTGCACGGAGACGCCGGAGCCGGCGGACGGAGGCAAGACGTACACCTTCAAGATCCGCAAGGATGTCAAGTTCCACGACGGCACCCCCATGACGGCCCAGGACGTGCTGGCCAGTTTCCAGCGCATCATCTTCCCGCCGCAGGGGGTGTCGAGCGCGCGCAGTGCCCAGTTCAGCATGGTGGAAAGCGTGGCGGCGCCGGACAACGAGACCTTGGTGTTCAAGCTCAAGCATCCATCCGGCGCGTTCATCCCGTCGGTCGCCACGCCCTACAACTTCATCTACTCGAAGGCGAAGCTGGACGCCGACCAGCACTGGTACGAGAAGAACGTCCTCGGCTCGGGCCCGTTCATCTTCGAGGAGCGCCAGGCCGGCGCCTTCATCAAGGGTAAGCGCAACCCCAACTACTACCACAAGGGCAGGCCCTACCTCGACGGCTTCGAGGCGATCTTCGCCAAGACGCAGACGCTGCGCGTGCAGGCGATCCGCGGCGATCAGGCGGCGATCGAGTTCCGGGGCTTCCCGCCCAAGAGCCGCGACGATCTCGTTGCCGCGCTCGGCAAGGACATCACAGTGCAGGAGAGCGACTGGAACTGCGTCCTGATCTTCACGCCTAACCACGAGCGCAAGCCGTTCGACGACCTGCGGGTGCGTCAGGCCCTCACCCTCGCGGTCGACCGGTGGCAGGGTTCCAAGGACCTGTCGAAGATCGCCATCCTCAAGTCGGTAGGCGGGGTGGTATTCCCCGGACACCCGCTCGCAGCGTCGAAATCTGAACTGGAGCAGCTGATCGGCTACTGGCCCGACATCGACAAGTCGCGGGCGGAGGCCAAGAAGCTGCTGAAAGAGGCCGGACAGGAGAACCTCAAGTTCACGCTCCTCAACCGCGCCGTCGACCAGCCCTACACCATCCTCGGCACATGGCTGATCGACCAATGGAAACAGGTCGGCATTACGGTCGATCAGAAGATGGAAGCCACCGGTCCGTTCTTCGCATCCTTGCGCGAGGGCAAGTTCGACGTTGCGGTGGAGTTCAACTGCCAGTCGATCGTCAACCCGCTGGTCGACGTCTCCCACTACCGCCCGGACGCCGGGGACCAGTACGGCAGGTTCAAGGACGACGAACTGATCAAGCTGCACGTCGCCATGAACCAGACCGGCGATGTCGCCGAGCAGAAGAAGATCATGCGCGCCTACGAGAAGCGCGTGCTGCAGGATGAGGCGCACAGCGCCATCACGCTGTGGTGGTACCGCATCATCCCGCACCGGTCCTACGTCAAGGGGTGGACGATCACACCGAGCCACTACCTGAACCAGGACCTGTCGACCGTCTGGCTGGACAAGTAACGCCCTGCCGGCAATCGTCGCTCGCTTCCCGGCCGGCTCGTTCATTGCGAACGCCGGCCGGGGGCTTGCTGCGGCGACAGAGTGAAAGGCCATGCTCAGCTACATCGTCAAGCGCGTGCTGCTGATGATCCCAACGTTGTTGGGTGCGGCGGTCCTCGTGTTCCTGCTGATGCGCGCGATCCCCGGCGACGTGTGCGTCCTCAGGCTCGCCACCGGCGGGGGCAGCATCGACGCGCAGGTCCTGCAGAACTGCCGCGCGGAAATCGGCACAGACCAGCCGATGCTTGTGCAGTTCCTGGTCTTCCTCAAGGGTTTGGCGACGCTCAATTTCGGCGACTCCATGTGGACTGGGCGGCCGATCATTGAGGAGGTGGGACTGCGCTTCCAGCTCTCGCTGCAGGTGGCCATCATGGCGACCCTGACGGCGATCCTGATCGCCATTCCGTTCGGCACCATCTCGGCGGTCAGGCAGAACACCTGGATCGACTACGTCGTCCGGGCGTTCTCGATCGCCGGCGTCGCCATGCCCTCGTTCTGGCTCGGCATCCTGATCATCCTCGGCATCCTGATCGCCTCCAAGGCGTGGTTCGGCACGCCCTGGATGCCGCCGATCACGTACGTTCCGATCTGGGTCGATCCGCTCACCAACCTGAGCATGCTGATCTGGCCGGCACTGGCCACCGGCTACCGCTACTCGGCGGTGGCCACACGCATGACGCGCTCGGCCATGCTGGAGGTGCTGCGCGAGGACTACGTGCGCACGGCGCGCGCCAAGGGCCTGTTCCATAGGCTGATCGTGCGCCGCCACGCGCTGCGTAACGCGCTGCTGCCGGTCGTGACGGTCCTCGGCATCGAGTTCGCGTTCCTGATGGGCGGCCTCGTCGTCACCGAACAGGTGTTCAACCTCAACGGGCTCGGCAAGCTGTTCGTGGAATCGGTGGCGAACTTCGACTACAACATGACGCAGGCCCTGGTGATGATCGTGGTCGGCGTTTTCGCCGTCACCAATCTCGCGATCGACATCCTCTACGGCTGGCTCGATCCGCGCATCCGCTACCGCTGAGAGGCTCCCCATGGCAACCATGACCCGGCCCGCCGCTTCCGCCGCCGACCAGGCGCCGCCCAGGCCCTCTTGGCTGTCCGTTCTCTGGCAGTTTTGCCGGCAGAACCCGTTGGGTGCGGTGGGCGGCCTCGTCGTCATCGTCATGGTGCTGATGGCGGCTTTCGCCGACGTGGTCACCTTCTACGACCCGACCCGCAACAACTTCGGCGCCATGCTGGAGCACCCCGGCGCGGAATACTGGCTGGGCACCGACCAGTTCGGCCGCGACGTCTACACCCGCATCGTCTACGGCGCGCGCACCGCCCTGCTGGTGGGGTTTGTCTCCGCGTTCGTCGGCGGCACCGTGGGCCTGATCCTGGGCGTCGCCAGCGCGCACTTCGGCGGGCGCTTCGACCTGATCCTGCTCGGCATCATGGACGTGCTGATGGCGTTCCCGCTCATCATCCTGGCGCTGGCCGTGGTCTCGATCTTCGGCACCGGCACCTTCAACGTGATCATGGCCATCACCATACCGTTCATCCCGCGCTGCGCCCGCGTGGTGCGCTCGAGCGCGCTGGCGGTGCGCGAGATGCCCTACATCGACGCCGCGCGCGCCTGCGGCTTCAGCCACACCCGCATCGTCATGCGCCACATGGTGCCCAATGTGTTCGCGCCCTACCTGGTGGTGATGACGGCGGCGGTCGGCCAGGCCATCCTGCTGGAGGCGTCGCTCTCCTTCCTCGGGCTCGGCGTGCAGGAGCCGGTGCCGGCCTGGGGCCTGATGCTGCGCGGCGGCGCCCAGGAGTACGCCGAGAGCGCCCCGTGGGTGGCCGTGTTCCCCGGCATCGCCATCTCGCTTGCGGTGTTCGGCTTCAACCTCTTCGGCGACGCGCTGCGCGACTGGCTCGACCCGAAGATGAAGATTTGAGAGGTCGGTCGGGGTCAGACCCTGCGGGTCCGACCCCCCTCGCGCGCCGCGGCCCGGATGGCGGCGATGTTGACGGCGTAGGCGCCGTCCTTGAACACGGCGGAGCCGGCCACCAGCACGTCCGCACCGGCGGCGGTGCAGGCCTCGGCGGTGTCGGGTGCGACGCCGCCGTCCACCTCCAGATGGGTGGGGCGGGCGCCGATCATGGCCTGCACGCGGCGGATCTTGTCCAGCATGGCAGGGATGAAGGCCTGGCCGCCGAAGCCGGGGTTCACGGTCATCACGAGGATCAGGTCGAGGCGGTCGAGCACATATTGGACGGCGCTCTCGGGGGTCTGCGGCGTGAGCGAGACGCCGGCTTTCTTGCCCAGCGAGCGGATGAGCTGCAGCGAGCGGTCGAGGTGCGGCCCGGCCTCCGCATGAACGGTGATGATGTCGGCGCCGGCAGCGGCGAACGCCTCGATGTAGGGGTCGGCGGGCGCGATCATCAGGTGCACGTCGAGCGGCTTCTTCGTGTGCGGCCGGATCGCCTTCACCACGCCGGGGCCGATGGAAATGTTGGGCACGAAGTGGCCGTCCATCACGTCCACGTGCACCCAGTCGCAGCCTGCGGCGTCGATGGCGCGCACCTCCTCGCCCAGCCGCGCGAAGTCGGCGGACAGGATCGACGGCGCGATCAGGATGTCGGTGCTCACGGCGGCCTCCTTCTCGCCCTCCTCGCTTGTGGGCGGACGGGGTGAGACCCCTCGCCTCGCGCTAAGAGCATACTTCGAACGCGGCGGCGAGGGGTCTGACCCCGCTTCTACCCCACCCCGCGCGTCCTGGTCTCGCCGCAGCCGGCGCGGCGCTCCAGGAAGTCGAGCATGGCGCCCGCCAGATCGGCACCGGTCGCCTTTTCCATGCCCTCGATGCCGGGGGAGGAGTTCACCTCCACCACCACCGGCCCGCGGTTGGAGCGCAGCATGTCGACGCCGGCCACGTTGAGGCCCAGCACCTCGGCCGAGCGCAAGGCGGTCCTGCGCTCGTCCTCGGTGATGGCGACCGGCTCGGCCTTGCCGCCGCGGTGCAGGTTGGCGCGGAACTCGCCGGTGGAGCAGGTGCGCTTCATGCTGGCCACCACCTCGCCGTCCACCACCAGCGCGCGGATATCGGTGCCGTCGGCCTCCCGGATGTACTCCTGCACCAGGATGTTGGTGTTGGCGGCGCTGAAGGCCTCGATGATCGAGCGGGCGGAGGCCGCCGTCTCCGCCAGGATCACGCCGCGCCCCTGCGTGCCCTCCAGCAGCTTGATGACGCACGGGCAGCCGCCAACCTCCGCGATCACGGCCCCGGCGCTGTGCGGCCCGTGCGCGAACGCCGTCACCGGCAGCCCGATGCCCTCGCGCGCCAGGAGCTGCAGGGCGCGCAGCTTGTCGCGCGACCGGCCGATCGCCACGCTCTCATTGAGCGGGAAGGTGCCTTGCATCTCGAACTGCCGCAGCACGGCGAGGCCGTAGTGGGTTATGGAGGCCCCGATGCGTGGGATCACGGCGTCGTAGCGGGGCAGCATCCGCCCGTCGTGCATGAGGGTGGGCCGGCTGGAGGTGATCTTCATGTGCACGTGCAACGTGTTGATCACGTCGATCTCGTGCTTGCGCTCGCGCGCGGCCTCGATGATCCGCCGGTGGGAGTAGAGGGACGGAATGCGGGCCAGCATGACGAGCTTCATGGGCGTCGTGGCCTCCTTCGAATCCCTGGTGCGCGGCGGGACTGCCGGCGCCAAAAAGCGGATCGGCCTCGCTTCTTGATACGTCACATCCCGCCCGCAGGATCAAGGCCTGCAGGCAGTGTATCAACATACGAGGCTAACGCGCTGTCCTGTCTGAAAAATCGGCAATCAGCCGGAGGGAAGGGCGTACTCGCTCCGCGCCCCCGGGCCGCCGCTGCCGTCAGGCTCCAGGCTGGCGTAGAGCAGCCACGCGCTGAGCCCGGCCATGGTGAGCAGAATCAGAAGCCCCAGCGCCGCGCGCCGCAGGGCCCAGCCGAGCGTCATCAGCTGCGGGGGGTGCGCAGGCGCGGGAGCATCGGGAAGGGCTGGCGAGGCAACCGTTGCCGACGATATGAGCCACACGTCTCTGCGCTGCGCGCTACCGGTTTGCAAGGCAATGCCCCCTACTTCTCCAAACAAGGCCGGATCGCGGGGCCGTGGCCCTCGCGCTCCAATCAACGCCGATCTGCGGAGACTTCCGTTCTTCTGAATGGAGCCTGGACGTGGGCGGCGTCAAGGCGGTGCGCCTGGAGCGCTCACGTCCATCCCCACCTGTGGCACATATACGACAGATAGTGGACTGCGGTTCACCGCACGCGGCGCCCGAACAGGGCGATGGCCACCACCGGCAGGAGGAAGCCGATTGTCATGGCCACCACGGTGAGCGCCGGCAGACTGGCATACGAGCCTCGATCGACGTGGAAAATAAGGTTGAGGTACTTGGTCTGCAAAGCGCCCGCCTGCAGCGCCAGGTTCATCAGCGAGGCCGTCAGCGCGAACCACGTGGCGCGATGGCCGGCCGGCGCGTAGATGGCCACCAGCGTCAGCAGCGGGATCATGCTGAGCTGGGCGAACGGCGACGTGGCGATGGTCTCGAACAGCGCGATGCTGTGGGCGCCGACGCCGAACAGCGCCTCCGTGATCCTGTACCATTGGAACACCAGGGCCAGCAGCGGCAGCGACAGGACGGTCCCCAGCACCGTCAGCCACAGCAGAACCTGGGCCACCGGCTTGCGGGTGACGAAGTCGGACAGCAGCCACAGCGCCACGAGGCCGACGCCGGTGCCGATCTGTCCCAGCACGCCGAAGAAGCCCTCGCTGAAGCCGAGCACGTCGATGGCGAACCAGGTGTAGCCGGAGCCGATGTCGGGCGTGGCCCGGAAGGCGAAGATGATGATGGCGGCGAAGGCGATGCGCAGGCGCGTCGCGTGGTCGATCGCATGGGTGACGCGGGTGAGCATCCAGATGACCACCGCCATCGACACGGCGAAGATGATCTCCTGGCCGTAGGGCAGGCCGCTGAAGGCGATGGCCACGACGGCAGCGCCGAACGCAATGCCGCCGCCCAGGATGCGCCAGTCGATCGGCCTGCGCTCGGTGGTCTCCAGGCGCACCAGCAGGGCGCCGGAGATCGAGATCAGCGGCACGATGAGGCCGATCAGGAAGACCTTGTCGTAGGAGAGGTACTGCGCCAGCAGCCCGGAGACACCGGCCACGGCGAACAGGCCGAACGACAGCGCCAGCCGGCCGAGCACCTGCACCATGCCGAGGTCGTGGTCCACCTCCGTCTTGGGGCGCGGGCTGCCGTCGGGGTTGGTCCGCGGCACCACCTCGGTGGTCATGGCATCTGCCACCACGTCCTGCACCACCGCGCCGGTCGTGCTCAGGATGCCGGCCAGCACGAACGCCTGGTTCGGCGACAGCGCGGCGATCCAGCCGCCGGCGCTCCCCGCCAGCAGGACGAAGGCGAGGGCGATGAGCCCGGCGCCGACGAACACGTAGGAGCGGCGCTGCGAGCCGAACAGCGGCACGGTGTCGACCAGTTCGCCGAACACCATCTTGATGACCCACGGGAGGTTGAACCAGAAGGCGAGCGCGGCGAGGTCGGCCGGGGTCCAGGTGAGCGAAGTCCTGACCCAGAAGGTCTGGGCGACGCCTACGAGCCCCATCGCCCCGTAGGCGAAATAGACCATCAGCAAGGGCAGATAGGCGAGCCGCATGGCCCGGACGGGCGCCCACAGTGCCTTTTCGAGCTGCTCCCTCCAATAGGAGGGGGGCGCCGGCCGGGTGACGTCCATGTGCCGTCTTTCGCTGCCTCAAAAATCGCCCGAACATGCCGGCCGGATGGGCTTGCCGCAAGCGACATCGCGGGACTTACCATCTTTTAAGGGTCGGCCTGGCAGGCCGAGGCGTAGGCGTAGGTTCTGGGTCAGCCGCGAAGCGGCATAATCCAACATTGGCGAGCGGACTTCACGGGCCTTCGGCCCTAACCCAATCTACAGGATCGGACGGAATGCTCTTGCAGGCTTGGCGCCGGCGCTGGTGGCGCCCGGACGAGGCGGCGATAGCCGCCTACGCCGGCCTGCGGCCCATGGCGGTGGTGACAGGCGGCTCGGAGGGCATCGGCTACGAGCTGGCGCGCAGGTTCGCGGCCGCCCGTTACGATATCATGCTGGTCGCGCGCCGCCCCGAGCCGCTGGAGCAGGCCGCGGCCCGCATCCGCGCCGATTTCGGGGTCGAGGCCGTCCCCGTTGCCGCTGACGTGACTGCGCCGGACGCCCTTGCGACCATCGACCGCGCCCTGGCCCGGCGCCGGGCCTACGCCGATGTGCTCGTCAACAGCGCCGGGATCGGCCTTGCCGGTCCGTTCCATGCCCAGTCACCGGAGGACGTGATGCGGCTCCTCGATCTCAACGTGCGGGCGCTGACAGCGCTCACGCGACACTATCTCGGCGGCATGCGGGTGCGCGGGCGCGGCGGCATCCTCAATCTGGCCTCTCTGGGCGGCTTCACGCCCGGCCCGTATCAGGCTGCCTACTACGCGAGCAAGGCCTACGTGCTCTCGTTCACCGAAGCGATCGCGGCCGAAACCGCCGGCGAAGGGGTGCGCATCTGCGCGCTGGCGCCGGGGCCTGTGCCGACTGCGTGGCACGAGCGTGCCGGTGCCGGCGACGCCTTCTACCGGTATCTGGAGCCGGCGTCGGCGGCGACTGTGGCCCGCCTCGGGTATCTGGGCTACGTTCTCGGACTGCGCGTGGTGGTTCCGGGGCTTGTGAGTCCGTTTCTCGCGGTGTTCCTTCGCATCATGCCACACAGTATCACCGTTCCCATCATCCGGTTGCTGCTGAAACCGCGTTAGGCGAGGCCACCAATGTTCGATGCGCATCCGAGCGAAATCGGGAGCTGCGAGCGCGCCGCCGGCCAGGTGCCGGTGGCGCGCCCCGCAACCCGCAAGCCGGTCCTGATTGTGCTGCATCAGGAGAACTCGAACCCCGGCCACGTCGGGCAGTGGCTTGTGCGCAACGGTTTTCGCCTCGACATCCGCAAGCCGCGCTTCGGCGAGCCGCTGCCGGAGACGCTGGCCTGCCACTCCGGGGCGGTGATCTTCGGCGGGCCGATGAGTGCCAACGACAAGGACGAGTTCATCCGCCGCGAGATCGAGTGGATCGGCGTGGCGCTGAAGGAGAAGGCGCCGTTCCTGGGCATCTGCCTGGGCGCGCAGATGCTGGCGAAGCACCTGGGCGCAAAGGTGGGCTTCGATCCCGAGGAGCGCGCGGAGATGGGCTACTACCCGCTGCTCGCTACGCCGCAGGCCAGGGCGCTCGATCATGCCGTCGGGCCGTTCCCGGACCATGTCTATCAATGGCACCGCGAGGGCTGCGACGTGCCGTGCGGCGCCGTGCACCTTGCCACCTCCGATGGCGCCTTCCCCAACCAGGCCTTCGCCTACGGGCCGGCCGCGGTGGCCGTGCAGTTCCACCCCGAGATCACCTGCGCGCAGGTGTACCGTTGGACCGGCCGGCATATGACGCGGCTCGAGACCAAGGGCGCGCGCGAGCGCCACGAGCACATCGCCGGCCACATCGCCCACGCGCCCACGGTGCAGGCCTGGCTCATGCGGTTCCTGGAGCGGTGGACCAGGGCGGAGCTGCCGCTGGGGTAGCGGGGTCAGACCCCTCGCGCGAACGCTTCGAGTTGATTCTCTTCCGCAGAAGCGAGGGGTCTGACCCCTTCACCGGAGATACGCCAGCGCCACCTGTACGATGAGCGCCGCGGCGGCGACGGCGATAGCCAGCGCAGCCCGGAAGTTGGCGTCCCTGGCGATGGCGCAGGCGGCTTCCGCCGTGTCGGCGCTGCGCTCGGCCGCCGCGGCGGAGCGCTTGGCGGCGTCGTGGGAGCCGGCGGCGATGGCGGCGTGCGTCGCGGTGAGCCGCACCCGCTCCTGGTCGTCGAGCCACAGCTTGGCAAGCTTCACCCTGCGCCCGCTCCTGCCCCAGGCGCCGGCCGCCAGCCGTTCGCGCACCTTGGCCACGCCCAGCTGGTCGAGCTCGGAGAAGAAAGCCTCAGCGATCGGCGCCTGGTTTCCCATCGGTTGACCGATAGCCTGATTCGCGGCCCCCGTTGCAGCGGGGAGGCGGCGCCTTGCCCACATCCAACCTGTCGGCGGCCCGCCCTGCCATCGCAAGCGCCACCCTGCGAGAGGACGTGTGAAACCCTACAAAACGCCGGGCGCGAAAAGACTCGCGTCCTTCATACAACCTTAACCGATGGCGGCTTTGATGGGCTGGCGCCCGGATGAGCGTCTCGCGTACCGGGCGCCGATGGCACGGCTGGGGGCATCTCTCGGCCGTGCCGGTGGGGCTCGGGGTCAGACCCCTCGCATCTGCCTTGTGACCGGGGTCAGACCCCTCGCGTCCACCTTCGAATTCAATCGCCCGCGACGAGGCGAGGGGTCTGACCCCGCTACGTCCCCCACAGCCGCTGCACCAGGCGCCGCGCCAGGACGCCGGCGACGCGGCGGCGGTAGTGACCGGGGGTGAACGTCGTCTTCATCGCCATGATCTGGTCGCGCACCAGGGCGTCGAGGCCCGCGAAGACGCGCGCGTCCAGTGGGCCACCGCACAGCGCGCGCGTGCCGGCGAGCAGCACGGGGCGCGGGTTGGTGCCCGTGATGGCCACGCGCACGTCGCCGAGCGTGTCGCCGTCGCGCCGCAATGCCACCGCCACGCCCGCGACCGGGTATTCGATCGAACGGCGGATGCGGATCTTGTCGTAGGCGGTGCGCAGGCCGGGGACGGCCTTGGCACGCACGCCCACCACCAGCTCGCCCGGCGCCAGCCCGAGATAGCGCTTGCCGTCGCCGCGGCCGGAGCCGTCGTGGCGGGCATCGCCGATGTAAAGGTCCTTCAAGGGCAAAGTGCGCCGGTCCTGCGGCCCCGCCAGGTCGACCTCGGCGTCCAGCGTCATCAGGGCGGGCGCGAGATCGCCGCTGAAGGTGGCGAAGCACACGCCGCGGCTCTTGGGGGCCACGTGGCACATCTCGCCCGTGGTTTTGAGACAGTGATCGTTGGCCGCGCGCCACCATTGGCTCTGGTTGTAGAAGATGCAGCGCGTGTCGAGGCAGAGATTGCCGCCCAAGGTCCCCATGTTGCGATGGGTCGGTCCGGCGATGGAGGCCGCGGCCTGCGCCACCACGGGGAAGTGCTCGCTGACGGCCGGATGGTGCGAGATTTCGACGAGCGTGGCGGACGCGCCGATCTCGAGTCCGCTCGCGTCGGCTTTGATCGCGCGCAACTCGGTTACGCGATTCGTCTCGATGAGGACGGGCGGAGCCTCGATCCCACGGCGGATGTTGACCACAAGGTCGGTGCCGCCGCCCAGGAGCCGCGCCCCGGGATGTGCCTGGCGCGCCGCCAGCACCTCGGCGAGCGTCCTCGGCGATACGATCTCGAACTCAGGCAGCGCCTCCATCAGGCGCCCCCGCTCGGAACGGGGTCAGACCCCTCGCTTCGACCGGCCGGAAACGGGGTCAGACCCCTCGCCTCCACCGTTGGAAGTTGAATGTCAGCGTGGGCGCGAGGGGTCTGACCCCGGTCGGTTGGCGAGGGGTCTGACTCCGCTCTGGCGCGCCGCTCGATGGCCGCGAACACGCGGTCGGGCGTTACCGGCAGGTCGTCGAAGCGCAGCCCCGTGGCGTCGGCGATGGCGTTGGTGAGGGCGGGCAGGAACGCGGCGAGCGAGCCCTCGCCGGCCTCCTTGGCGCCGAACGGCCCGTGCGGGTCGTTGCTCTCGACGATGCCGACCTCGATGGGCGGCGAATCCTGGATGGTTGGCACGCGGTAGTCCAGCATGTTGGCGGTCACCAGCAGGCCGTCGTGGTAGCCCGCCTCCTCGCTCATGGCCTGCCCCATGCCCATCCACACCGAGCCCTGCACCTGGCCCTCCACCGTGAGTCGGTTCAGCGCCCTGCCGCAGTCGTGCGCCACCCACACCTTGTCGACGGTCACCTCGCCCGTCTCTTCGTCCACCGTCACCTCCACCACCTGGGCCGAATAGCTGTAGCCCATGGTGCCACCGATGGCCGCCCCGCGGTATTTCTTGCCGCCGTGCGATTCGGGGATGGTGGAGTAGGTGCCGGTGACGGTGATGGTGCCCTCGTCCTTCAGCGCCTCGGCGACCACCTCCTGGAACGTGAGCCCCTTGTCCTGGGCGCCGGCGCGATACACCTCGCCCAGGCATTCGATATCGTCGGGCGCCGCCTCCAGCTTGCGCGCCGCAGCCGCGACCAAAAGGCCCTTGAGCTTGTTGGCCGCGTCGATCGCCGCATTGCCGACGATGAAGGTGACGCGCGACGAGTAGGAGCCGTTGTCCTTGGGCACGACCTCGCTGTCGCCCGAAACGATGCGCACGCGGGAGATGTCGAGGCCCAGCACCTCGGCCACGGTCTGCACCAGGATGGTGGAGGAACCCTGGCCGATATCGGCGGCGCCGGTGAGGACGACGATGGAGCCATCGAAGTCGAGTTTCAGTTTAACCGTGGCATGCGGCTCGCCGGTCCAGTTCACGGGCTTGGAGGCACCCGAGATGTAGTGGGAGCAGGCGAAGCCCAGGCCCTTGCGCTTGCCGTTGCCGGGTGACGCAAGCCGGCCTCTGCGCTGCTTCCAGCCGCTCTCGCGCTCCACCCAGTCGATGCACTCGGGCAGGCCGTAGCTGTTCACCATCAGGTCGTTGTCGGTGCGGGTGGGAGCCTCGAGGAAGTTGGCGCGCCGCACGGCCATCGGGTCCAGCCCCATCTCGCGCGCCACCTGGTCGAGCAGGCTCTCGAAGGCAAAGCGCACGTCCACCGTGCCGTGGCCGCGGAAGGCGCCGCACGGCGGCGTGTTGGTCAGCACCCGTCTGCCGATGTACTTGACGTTGTGCAGGTCGTAGATGGCGTAGAGCATCGAGCCCGCGTAGAGGATGGTCACCACGCCGTAGCCCGAATGGGCGCCGCCGCGCTGGATGCACTCGCACTCCGCCGCGGTAATCCTGCCCGCGTTCGTCAGCCCGAGCTTCAGGCGGATGTCGGTCTCGGGCCGCCCGCGGTGGGTGATGAAGGTGTCCTCGCGGTTCAGCACGATCCGCACCGCGCCGCCGGCCTTGCGCGCCAGCAGCGCCGCGATCAGCTCCACGTTGAGGCACTCGGTACGGCAGCCGAAGCCGCCGCCCACGAACGGCTTGACCACGCGGATCCGGGCCATGTCCATGTCGAGAATCTGGGCCAGCATCAGGTGCACGTAGTAGGGCACCTGCGTTGAGGCGTGCACCGTCATGCGGTCGCGCACGGGGTCGTACTCGGCGACCGCGGCGTGCATCTCCATCTGGTTCTGGCACACCTCCGCGCAGTTGTAGACGGCCTCGCGCACCAAGTCGGCGGCGGCGAAGCCCTCCGCCACGCTGCCCAGCTCGAAGTGCACGTCGCGCTCGATGTTGCCGGGCTTCTTCTCGTGCAACGGCACCGCATCGGGCGCCAGCGCATCCGCGGCCGTGAAGTAGGCCGGCAGCTCGCGCACCTTCATCCGGATGCGGCGCACCGCCCTGTCGGCCGTGGCTTCATCGACGGCAGCCACCGCCGCCACCGGCTCGCCCTTGTAGCGCACCTTGCCGCGCGCCAGCGCATGCTCGCTGCGCGCGATCGGCAGCACACCGAAGGGCTTGTCGCAGTCGGCGCCCGTGACGATGGCCACCACGCCCGGCACCTTGGCGGCCTCGGAGACGTCGACCTCGACGATCTCCGCGTGGGCATAGGGACTGCGATAGATGCGCCCCGCGAGCATGCCCGGCGCAATGAAGTCGGCCGTGTACCTGGCGCGGCCCGACACCTTGTCGGGCCCGTCGACCATGGGCACATGGCCGCCGATTGGGTGGATGGCGACGATCTCGTTCATGGATTCACCCGTAGGGCGCAATAAGGCGAAGCCGCATTGCGTCGAAACCCGTTCTCCAACCTCCGGCGCGGCCGGTCGCAGCGCGCATCGGTGCAATACGCGCTGGCGCGCTATTGCACCCTACGTTTCGCCTACGCATGGCGGGCGGCCCCCGAGGCCAGCAGATCAGAGGCGAACTGCACGGCCTCGATGATCTTCACGTAGCCCGTGCAGCGGCAGATGTTGCTGCCGAGCGCTTCGCGTATCTCCTCCTCGGTCGGGCGCGGGTTGCGGCGCAGGAGGCCCGCCGAGGCCATGACGAAGCCCGGCGTGCAGTAGCCGCACTGGGAGCCGAGCTTCTCGTGGAACCCGCGCTGCACCGCGGAAAGGGCGCCGCCCCGTCCGAGCGACTCCACCGTATCGACTCGCCGGCCCGCGACGGTTGCCGCCAACGTCAGGCACGCCAACGTCGGCCTGTCGTCCACCAGCACCGTACAGGCCCCGCACTCGCCTCCATCGCAGCCGGTCTTGGTGCCGGTGAGGCCGGCTGTCTCCCGCAGGTGGTCGAGCAGCAGCCGGTTGCCGGGCACCGCATCGGCACGCCTTCGGCCGTTGAGCGTGAATTCCACAATCGTCGCCATCGCCGCCTCTCGCGCCGCGCCCGCGCACCCCCTTCGCGCGATTGTTATAGGGCAATATCGATGGGGCGGCCATCAATTTTGCGGCGCCGCTTTGCGCCTGCGAAGAGCACGATGCCAGGGCCTGGAGATGGAGAACCCCTCGTTCGGGGCGGACTTAGCCGTCCTTCTCGCGCTCGGCGTCCCTCCTGTCGCTGTCGTGGGCGGCCTGCTCCACGTCGATGGCGATGCGCTGGAACAGCCCGAGCCCGACCAGCATCCCGACGCCGGCGAAGATGAGGAGAACGGGGTAGAGGGTGAGCGAGATGTCGTCCTCGGCCACCTTGAAGGTGAGGACGATGCCTTCGAGGAACACGGCGATCAGCACGGTTGCTGTGAAACGCGTCAGGCTGCGGCGCACCTCGCCGACATGACGCAACTCGCGCTCGCGGATCACCTCCTCCTCGAGGATGTATTTGGCGACGTCGAACACCGCCACGGCGATGACGACGTAGCCGACGGCGGTGAGAAGACGCTGGGCCAGCAGGCCGTGCGCGCCGATGAGCGAGGCACCGACCTGATAGAGCCCGGCGATAACCAGCCCGCTCGCCAGCAGGACGAGCACGCAGCCGGCCGCGGCGAACCACCATCGCGACAGAAGGGGCATGGTGGCCGTCAACTCCAGCGTGCGAGCCGCACCTTGCAGGTGGCGCCGCCTCAGGCAGCGCTGGGGTCAACGCTCGCGCGGCGGAGGCGTTCCGGCTGTCACCGCGCGTGCCCGTCGGCGATCAGGACGCTCTTGATGTTGGGTCAGCTCGCGGGCCCGCCTCTCAGCGCTCGATCATCCCGGTGCGGCGGATCTTCTGCTGCAGCAGCAGGATTCCGTAAAGCAACGCTTCGGCCGTGGGTGGACAGCCCGGCACATACACGTCGACGGGGATGATCCGGTCGCAGCCGCGCACGACGGAGTAGGAGTAGTGGTAGTAGCCCCCGCCGTTGGCGCAGGAGCCCATGGAGATGACGTAGCGCGGCTCCGGCATCTGGTCGTACACCTTGCGCAGCGCCGGCGCCATCTTGTTGCACAGCGTACCCGATACGATGAGCAGGTCGGACTGGCGGGGAGACCCGCGCGGCGCCGCGCCGAGGCGCTCCATATCGTAGCGGGGCATCGCCGTCTGCATCATCTCGACCGCGCAGCACGCGAGCCCGAACTCGTTCCACATGAGCGAGCCGGTGCGTGCCCATTTCACCATCGCCTCCAGCGACGTGACGATGAACCCGCGGTCGGAGAGCCCGCCCGCGGCGGTGTCCCTGGCGAGCCACGGGCTTTGGCTTGGCTGTGCGCTGGGTTGCATGCGCACGCTCTTCGGTTTGCCGTCCTCCTTGCTTGAGCAACGGCGGGCGCAGGCCAGGGGTTCCCTGGCGCAAGGCCCAACGCGCTCCATCGGATTGGTTCCCCTACCGCATGAAACGCAAATGAAAGCCAACCCCAAATGAAAGCCGGCCGATCGGCTCGGCCGGCCTCTGGGGCGACTCGATCGTCACTGCGCTGCTATCAGTGGGCCGGCTTCGTGCCGGTCGGGCTGCGACGCTCGTCGGCGCTCCACTTCCATTCAGGCGCCGCCTTCAGCGCGTCCTTGGTGGTGTTGAGCGCCGCCGTCGTCTTCTGATCGCTGCCGCGGCCGAGGTGCAGCGAATCGAAATTCACGGCCACCTCGCGCTCGCCGAGCCCGAGAAAGCCGCCGACGCCGATGACGACCGCCGCGACCTTGCCGTCGCTCCCGAGGACGATCTCGTTGATGTTGCCGACCGTCTCTCCGGCGGAGTTCTTCACCGACGTACCGATCAGCTTGCTCACCCGGATGTCGCCGCCCTGGGCACTCTGCCACTGCGGCTGGGCAGCGCTGCTGCCGGCGGCGGGCGCTTGGGCCGACGGCGGTGCGCTCTTCTCCGGCTGAGGCGGCGTCGTCTGCGCCAGTGCGAGGCCCGATACCACCAGCGCAGTGGACGCCAGGGCTGCCTGGAACACTTTGAGCATGAGCTCTCCTCTCGTTGCTGAATGCTGCTGTTGGCGGTCGCCTCTCGTCGTGACCAACGCCGAACCACGCGGCGGAGTTCCGTCTTCAGCGGGCGCTGCCAAACACCATCTCAGCACGGACGATGCGACGGACGACGCGCGTCACGCCTCCACCCGTGCACGAACTGGGCGTGCGCGCTGCGGGTAAGCCCCGTGGCGCGGGCGCGGCGCGGGCTAGGCCGCCTTGCGGTTGACCTCGTGCAGGGCGATGTCGTTGAGGGTGGCGTCGGCCTTCTTCTCCTGCCTCAAAGTCTCCTCCAGCAGCGAGGTGGCCTCCATCAGGTTGAGTTGGCGAGCCCAGGCGACCAGGGTGCCGTAGCGTGCCATCTCGTAATGCTCGATGGCCTGGCTCACGCCGATCATGCCGGCGTCGCACACCGGGCCGTTGTCGGCCTTCTCCATCACCTCCTCGCCCTCCTCGATCAGGCCCTTGATGGCCTCGCAGGTCTCGCCGCGCGGCGGCTTGTCGAGCAGCTGGAACACCCGCTCCAGACGCGCCACCTGGCCCTTGGTTTCCTCCAGGTGATGACCGAGGGCCTCCTTCAGATGCGGGCTCTCGGCGTGCTTGGCCATCTTGGGCAGCGCCTTAACGATCTGCTTCTCGCCGTGATAGATGTCCTTGAGGGTCATCAGGAAGATGTCCTCGAGCGTGCTGGCGGTCATGGTGCTTCTCCAGGGGTGTGTTGCGTGCGGATTGTGGGATCGCAACCCGCTCGCCGGCCCGATTGTTCCGCGCGCGCCTTGCCCGCGCCCGCGGCCCACGGCGACAGGCGCGCGGGGCGGCCTCAGTCGGGAAGCGCAGGCTTGGCCTCGGCAAATGCGTGCTCGGCAGCCACGGTCGCCGCCATCAGCAGCGGAACGGCCAGGAACGCACCCACCGCCCCCCACAGCCAAAGGCAGAACGCGATGGCCAGGAACACCGCGAACGGATTGAGCTCGAGCCGCCGGCCCATGAGGTATGGGGTGATGAACTGACCTTCGACGACGACGATGGCCACGTACGCGAGCGGCGCCACGGCCGCACCGCCTAGCGACGGGAACGTCAGCAGCCCGACGAGGGCGAGCGTGCCCGCGACGATGGCAGGGCCGAGGTAGGGGATGTAGTTGAGCACGCACGCGAACACGCCCCACAGCAGCGCGTTGGGCAGGCCCGCCGCATAGGCGAGCCCGAAGGTCAGCACGCCGAGGCACAGGTTCACGACCGTGTAGGTGCTGAAGTAGGTGGTCATGTTGTCGTCGATGCACTGGAGCGTGTGCAGCGCTTCGAGTCGCGCTTCCCGGCCGCTGAAGAGCATGACGGCGGCCTTCCTGATGCGCTCCTGATAGATGAGGTAGAACAGCAGCGCGCCGACGAACAGGATGAAATGGCTGGAGGCCGGCATCAGCACGTCGAAGGCGGCGGTGACCACGTTCCCCGACGGCTGCTGCACCTTGACCGCTCCCGGCTCGCTGGTGATCGCGCTCAGGCTTTTTTTCGCTTCATCGAGCAGGGAGAGAGGCTGGCTCAGCATCTGGAACTTCTGTTGCAGCAGCAGCTTCAGCTCGGTGACCCGGCCGAGCCATGTGGAAACGGGGCTCGCGAGGAGCAGCAGCCCACTGACGATGGCGCCGACCAGCGCAAGAGTCAGGAGAACGGCCGTCAGCGTGCGGGGCACGCCGCGGCCCTGCAGGAAGCGCACGACCGGGAGCAAGATGGTCGCGATCACCCACGCCAGCAGCACCGGCACCAGTACGGGCTGGCTCAGCTGGGCGCTCCACAAAAGGGCGATGACGAAGAGGCCGATGACCGCGAACTGGGCCGCGCGCGTCCAAGGGTCGAAGGGCATGGGCTCGGCAAGGCCCTTGCGGCCCTGATCGAACCCCGTCGCCCTTGTCGCGGACGCACCGGAACGACCATTCGACGCCCTTCGTTCGGATGAGGCAGCGTGCATCGTGGCTCGCACCGGTACGCTCGAGTTGGTCCGGGGAATCGTCTGCCGTGGCCTGTGGCCAACGCCCGCGTTCAAGTCTGGTTCCGGCCGTCGCCCGCGCGGCGAGCGGGTGCCGGCAGCGGCTACGCTTTGCCTGTCAGCGCCGCGAGCGAGCCGCGCAGTTCGTACCTGACGCCGGACGGGGCAAATTCGATCCGCGGCGGGTCGTCGAAATACTCGGCCATCACCTGCTCGAGCACGGCGCTGCCGAAGCCCTTGCTGCGCGGTGCGGACACCGGTGGGCCGCCGCGCTCCTCCCAGCGGAAGCGGAACCGCAGTTCGCCGTTCCGGTGCACCACCTCCCACTCGACCAGCACCCGCCCCCTGCTGTTCGACAGCGCCCCGTATTTGGCGGCGTTGGTGGCCAGCTCGTGCACCGCGAGCGCGAAGTTCTGCGCGGCCTGCGGGTTGAGGACGATGGCCGGCCCCTCGATCGCAATGCGGCCTGGGTAGGGGTCCGCCTCGGTGCGCACGACCTCGCCGAGGTCGGCGCCGCGCCATTCCTTGTCGAGCAGCATGACGTGCGTCTGCGCCAGCGAATGCAGCCGGTCGAGCACTGCCGCCTGCGCCTCCTCGACGGTGCTCTTGCCTGCAAAGCTGCGCGACACCACCGCGCGCACGACGGCGAACAGATTCTTGGTGCGGTGCTGGATCTCGCGTGCCAGCAGTTGCTGCCGCGTCTGCGCCTGCTTGCGCTCGGTGATGTCGCGGGCGATCTTGGCGGCGCCGATGATCCGCCCCTCGGCGTCCTTGACGGGCGACATGGCGAGCGAGATGTCGAGCAACGTCCCGTCCTTGCATACGCGCACGGTATCGTAAGGCTCCACCCGCTCGCCCCGGCGGACGCGCTCCAGGATGCTGTCCTCCTCGTCGCGCCGGTCGGGCGGGATCAGGATCGTGAGCGATCGCCCCATCATCTCCTGGGCCGTGTAGCCGAACAGTCGCTCGGCAGCGTGGTTCCAGGACCTGACGATGCCGTCGATGTCCCTGCTGACGATGGCGTCGGCCGATGTCTCGACGATGGTCGCCAGCTCCCGTTCGCTCGCGTAGAGGCTGGCGTTCTCGATGGCGATGCCGGTGTGCGCGGCGATGCCGGTGATCATGCTCTCCGTCTGTTCGGTGAATACGCCGGGTTGCGAGTGGCCGAGCACGAGCGCGCCGTGCACCTTGCCGTGATGGCCGACAGGCACCGCCAGATAGCTCGCCACCGGGCCGCTGCCGCCTGCCCGCGGGCGGCCGCTCACGTAGCGCGCATCGCCGCGAATGTCCTCCGCGTGCACCACCGCCGCGCCGCGCAGCGTCGCGTCCACGAGGTCGCGGTTGCCCGCGAGCCCCAGCGCCTCGAACGCCGCGCGCGTCGTGCCGGACACCGCCAGGATCGGGCAGCCCGCGCCGCCCCCGTCGTCGCCCGACAGGAAGGCGCCGAACTCGGCGCCGCTCGCCTCGACGGCGATGTCCGTCACCATCTGCTCGATCCGGCCGCGGTCGAGCTCGCTGGAGACGACCTTGGCGATGCTGTTCAGGGTCTGAAACAGCCGCATCTGCGCGCGCGCCGTCTGCTCGAACGCCTTGCGGTCGGTGATGTCGACCAGCATGTTGACGGCGCCGATGAGCCGGCCGGCGGTGTCCCGGAGAGGCGTGGGATAAGGCATGAACGGAACGCGCGTGCCATCCGGTCGCTCCGCCACCGCCTCGAAGCCGCGTACGGGCCCGCCCGTCCTCAGTGCCACCGCCATCGGGCACTCGTCATGACGCATGGGGCTGCCGTCGGGCCAGTAGAGCTTCCACGACCCGCAGAACTCGCTCTTGCCGAGTTCCGGCCGGCATCCCCAAAGCTGCGCCGCCGCCGCATTGTAGTAGGTGATGCGTCCCGCCGCGTCGGTGGTGTAGATGGCCGCCGGCAGCGCGGACATCAGCTCATGGAGGCAGAGGTCGGCGCCGCTGAAGTGCACGCTTATCGGCGGTAGCACCTCGCGCACGGCCTGATGCGGAGGGAAATCACGAGTAGGCGGACCCACGGATCCTCCTCAGTCTCCGGAACCACAGTCAGCGCAGCGGATGCTGGGTGGCCGGATGGATATTCCACCGTCTCGCGCGCGCCGGACCTTGTCAACGGCTATGGCGCTCAAGCTCACGCTCCAGAGGTTTGCGTCGGCGCCGCAGCGCGGTATCCTCAGTCGGCAGCCCAGGAGGACGACATGCCCGCCACCACCGCCGACGCCCCGGTCGTCAAGGCCTACTGGCAGCCAGGTTGCACCAGCTGCCTCAGGATGAAGGAGTTCCTGGCCAAGCACGGCGTACCGTTCGTCTCGGTCAACGTGCTGGAGGACAAGGAGGCCTTTGCCGAACTGGCGGCGCTCGGTGTGCGCTCCGTGCCGATCGTGCGGCGCGGGGCAGACTGGGCCAACGGCCAAGTACTGCGCGATGTGGCGCGCGTGGCCGGTATCCCGTGGGGCGGCGCGCAGATCCTGCCGCCTACCGAGCTGGCGGCGCGCCTGGTCACGATCCAGCGGGGCGCGCAGCGACTGTTCGCGCAGATCCCGGACGACCAGCTCGGCACCCTGTTGCCGCACCGGCCGCGCAGCTACGCTCAGCTGGCCTATCATACCTTCAACATCGCCGACGCGTTCCTGGAGCACGAGGTTCAGGGCCTGCCCCTGATGGAGGGCGTCTACGGCCGCGTGCCGGCACCAGGGCAGGATGGCAAGGCCCAGATCCTGGCCTACGGTGCCGATGTGCTCGGGCGCTTCGAGGCCTGGTGGAACGGGCCGGGCCGGACAGTAGACTTCGCGCGCAAGGCCAGCGTCTACTACGGAGACGTGACGCTGCACGAATTCCTGGAACGCACCACGTGGCACTCCGGCCAGCACGTGCGCCAGATGATGATGGTGCTCGACATGCTGGGCATCGCCCCGGATGGCCGGCTGGGGCCAGCCGCTTTCGCAGGGCTGCCCATGCCCGACAAGGTCTGGGACGACGAGCGGCCCGCAGCGTAGGCTGCCCGCCGCGCAGCCCTCTGCCGCCGTCGTTGCAGCGGCGCACGAATCCACGTACTGCCGCCGCTCGCGCGCTCGCATTTTGCGAAATCAATCGAAGCGTGCATTTGCGCGGAACTTTCGCCGAGGTTGTGGGTTTGCCCTGCGGCCGAGCTCACGTCTGGGGAGCGGGCTCGGCGCCATCTTTCGTATGCGTGGGGAGCGCCAGTGACATTTTCCTATCGACCGCTTTACCTGCAGGTGCGGGACGCGCTTGCGGAGCGCATTGCGACCGGCGGCTTGCTGCCGGGCGCTGCCATTCCGAGCGAGGGCGATCTGGCGCGCGAGATCGGCGTGAGCGCCGGCACCGTGCGCAAGGCCTTGCAGATGATGGAAATGGACCGCCTCGTCGTGCGCCAGCAGGGGCGGGGCACGTTCGTGAGCGACCCGCGCTCGGAAGAGCTGGCGGCGCGCTTCACGATGCTGCACGACCCTGACGGCAAGCGCGTGTGCGGCCAGCTCAAATCGTCGGAGATCGCGCGCGGGGCGGCCGGCGATGTCGAGCGCGACCGCCTGCGGCTCGCCGCCGGCGAGGAAGTGTATCGGGTGAAGCGCGTGCGGGCGCATCGCGGCGCGCCGTTCCTGGCCGAAGAAGCCGTACTGCCAGCCGACCTTTTTCCAGGCCTCGAGGCGAGACGGGGAACGGCGGACCAGATCGCCACCCTCGCTCGCGAGTACGGCGTGCTCCTGGGCAATGCGCACGAGCGCGTCTACACTGCGGTGCCTCCGCCCGCTGTCGCCGGCATCCTCGGCACGGCGCCGGGAACGGCCGTCGTCGTGCTGGATCGCGTCCTCCTCATGATGGACGGCCGCCGCCCCGTGGAATGGCGCACCGCCCACGCTCACCTGCCGGGCGGCTATTACATGGCGCAGATCCGCTGACACGCCTGCTCGATGTGCAGACTGGCCGGCTGCGCTTCATGCCCGCACCTGCCCGTCGCCGGCCTGCGAGTGCTGTCCGCCGGGCTCGCAGATGCCGCACAGCGCCTCGGCGGCGGGTTGATCCTGGTTGTCCGCCCGCGCGATGTCGCCCAGGGAGAAGATGCCGACGAGCCGCTTTTCGCGGTTGATCACGGGCAGCCGTCGCACCTGGATGTCGGCCATGTTGGTGGCCACGTCGTCGATCTCCTGATCGTCGAAGCAGTAGCACACGTTCGTGCTCATCACATCCCGGATCGGTGTATCGGGCGACTTGCCGGCGGCGACGGCACGCACGGCGATGTCGCGGTCGGTGATCATGCCCACCAGGCGGTCGTTCTCGCTGACGGGAATGACGCCGGCGTCGATCGCCGCCATTGCCTGCGCGGCCTGCCGGATAGTGTCAGTCGGATTGGCGATGCGCACATCGCGCGTCATGGCTTCGCTCACTCTCATGGCTCGGTCCTTTCCAGCGAATCGTTCAGGCGTTTGCTCATCCGGTTCTTTTACTCATCCGGTTCTATTGCGCTGCCCGGCCACAGCCGACGCACCGGCTCCGACGGGGCGCCGCGCACTTTGGCGGCTTGGTCCCGGTCCAGGTAATGGTTCAGCCCTGTCGGCGGCCGGTCGCGCAGCGTGCGCAGCACGGCGCCCAGGACGTGCCAGGCAATCCGTCGGTCGGGCCCGATCCTGGAGTTGATCGTCCTCGAGCCAGACGTTGGTCGTCTGCACCGTCCTGTCGAAGACGTCGAGCCCGGTGGCACTCATGGCCGTGCTCCTGGCCGCGCCGCGCGTCCACCCTCGTCCGGCGCCTGCCAAAGCGAGAACGCGGGGCCGCTGCCGCAGTTCCCGGGCCTGGATGGCAGGAGATTGCGCACGGATGCAGCCGGCGAGAGCGCGACTGGAGGCCGGCTTCGCCGCCAGTTGCCTGAGACTTGCCTCTGCCGGCACTGCGAACGCCTCAGCCCATGGGCGCGGTGGCCCGCACCGGGACGTCGCTCGCCCTCATGGCCCTCCGGGGTCTCGCCATCACGAACCCACTCCTCGGCAGCGCTTTGCGGATCAAAAGGGCAAGATGCGCGTTCTGCCCCAGTGTGAATTGGGGCAAGCGCAGCAAGGTGTGCCAGGTGTGGCACCCGCCAGGCTGCGGGAGTGGTGTCATGCCTGAGAAACGCACCATCGAAAAGGCGCGCAAAGCCAAGCGCGCTGGCAAGGCGGCGACAACTCAAGCCGGCGCGTTCGTGCGCGAGGAGGTCCACAAGATCCGTCGCGGCGAGCACGGCGCGCGGTCGCCGCGGCAGGCCATCGCGATCGGCCTGTCGAAGGCCAGGCGCGCGGGGGTCGATCTGCCCCCGCCGCGGCGCGGCAAGGCCAAGGCGCGGACTCGGCGCAGCGCCCAGTACGCCTACTCGGCCGGCCAGGGCAAGCGGACCACGCGCCGCCGGCCGCGCGTGTCGCGGGCGCTATCACAGGCTTTGAAGAAGGAGCCCAGAACCACCGCGTCGCGCCGGGCGCTCTCGCGCCAGGCCACGCGCGCGGCCTCGCGGCGCACCGCGGCGGACCGGTCGGCGGCGGCCCGCAAGGCGGCGCGCACCAAGGGGGCCGCCGGACGCTCGGCGGCCGCGCGCAAAGCCGCCCGGACGCGGGCGCGCAAGCGCCGATAGCTCCCGCCCGGCCCGGCGGGCGCACGAGGCCCGCCAGGCCGACGTCAGTCGCGCTTGACGAACTTGGAGAACCGGATCTGCCGCGGAGCGGGGCGTCGTACCCGTAGAGCTTGTGCTTCTCGAACGTGTCGAAGAACTCGTTCCAGCAGATTTCTATGAGATTTCTATTCCCTCTCGCCCCGCGGCCCGGGCCGGATCTCCTCCTGGCGCGACAGGATCTCGACCAGCTTCGTCTCGACCAGCTTCGTCTCGACCAGCTTCGCAACCCTGTCCTTGGCGAGGTGCTTGCCGAGATTGATGATCGCGCATCGTGCGGCGGTTCCCGAGCGCAGGCATGGCCCCGGCGGCCTCGGCAGAACGGCGTGCCGGCCGGGGGGCATTGCATTCGTCCTCAGACGGGGCTTGTACCGGTTCCAGCTTCGTTTACTACTGCAGCATGGGCAGGGAATGTCGGTCGCATGCGTCCCGCCGTCTCGGCCGAGTTCGCCGGGGCGGGTTTGGGCAACCAGCCGCCAAGGGCCGCCGTGGAGTGAGAGCCGATGGACGCAATCGTTCGCAGCAAGCAGGTCTACCACGAGCAAACGGCTCTACGCATGAACCGGCACTTCGTGCTCCCCGAATGGTCGGTGCGTCAGAAGCTTGCGCTTGCGTGCCGGATACTGGCGGCGGAAGGTCACGACTCGGGGCTCGCCGGTCAGGCCACGACGCGGGGCGAGAGGCCCGGAACCTACTATATGTTGCGGTTCGGGCTGGGGTTCGACGAGATCGCGGCCGACAACCTGGTTCTCGTCGATGACGACCTCAACGTCCTCGAAGGCGAGGGCATGCCCAACCCGTCCAATCGCTTCCACCTCTGGATCTATCGGGCGCGCCCGCACGTCAACGCGATCATGCATACCCACCCCCCGCATGTGTCGGCTCTCTCCATGCTCGGGGTGCCCCTGGCCGTGTCGCACATGGACACCACGCTGTTCTACGAGGACTGCGCCTGGTTGAGGGAGTGGCCGGGTACGCCGATCGGCGACGAGGAGGGGCGCATCATTTCCGAGGCCCTCGGCGACAAGCGTGCCATTCTCCTGGCGCATCACGGGCAGCTGACGGCGTGCACGACTATCGAGGAGGCCGCGGTTCTGGCCATGTTCATGGAGCGGGCGGCGCGGCTTCAGCTCATGGCGATGTCGGCGGGCACCATCCTGCCGGTCGACCCTGCGCTCGCTCGGGAGGCGCACGACTACCGGCTGAAGGCGAAGGCCGTCGCTGCCACCTTCGCCTACTACGCGCGGCGGGTTCTGCGCGAGGAGCAGAGCGCGCTCGGCGCATGACGGCGTGCAATGCGCGGATCTCGCCCGCGCTTTCCCCATCACGGCGCTTGGGGGAATTTCGTGGCTTTCGATGCGGACTCCGCGGCTTCCGCACGACCCGGAAGGTCGCCCTGACCGGCACGTTCGACACCACCATCGAGTGGTACGACTTTTTTCATCTACGGACCGCGCGGCGCTCGTCCTCCAGGATGCTGTCCCGGTTCGGTCCACGCCGGGTTAACCTTGCCGAGGCCCCCGGTCATCCGTGTCCTGCAGGCATGGTAACGATGCGGTTATGCATCGGGGACGCGCGCCGGGTCGGGTCTGCACCGGTGCAGGTCTGGTGCAGGCCGACCGAATCGCCGAAGAACTCCCTGACAGGGTTGGGGTCCCCCCCGGCGCTCGACCGGCCTGCGAGCATCGAATGAGGCTGCCATGGACCCCGCCTCTCAACCCGGTCAGCGCATCCTTCCCGTGCTGGAGGGTTGGGCAGGCAGGCTGCGGGCGGAGTTTCCCCACATCACCGCGACCGCCTCCGGCTTGGGGGGCCACGGCCTCGCCCTCTCGTGCGTCCTGCCCGACGTCGCTCCCGACCTGCCGGACGTGGTGACCCTCCGCATCTCGCTCGGGAATCCCGGCGAGGCGCTGATGATTCGCTCGGCCGCCGTCGTGTGGGGCCCCCCGAGCGCCCACATCGAAGCCGAGCTTCAGCCGCCCCGCGGCGGGCTCACGCCGGAGCGCCTCGAGCAGTTCGCAGAGCGCCTACCCGACCTGTTCGCCGCGCTGCGGCAGGCCATCCGGCGCGGGCACCCACCGGTGTAGGTTGGGTCGAGCCCGGCGAAGCCGGGTGAAGACCCAACAAACCCAGTAACCACCTTGGCCAAGTTGGGTCCTCGCTTCGCTCGACCCAGCCCGCACGGCTGTCACGGCCACACCTGCACGTAGGCCGAGCGGGCACGCTCCGAGACGCCACCGAAGTGAGCGTCGTACTCCCTGATGAGGGTCTTGAGGTGGTCGGACGCCATGAAGGCGCCGAACACCTCCTCGCTCGCGAACTCATACACCGCCATGTATTCGAGCTTGTCGTCGCCCAGGATCTGCCTGTAGCGCCGGGCGCTCACGGCGCCGTTGTACTGCAACACCTGCGGCACATGCTCCTCATTGTACCACGTGTTGAACGCGTCCTCCTGGTCCTTGGCGATGCTGGCCCGGACGACGAAGATGGTGACGGCCACGAAGTTTCCTCCTCTGTGGCGGATGGACCCGCATCTAAGCTGTGCTGCCGACAAGACAGGCAAGATCGTCCGATGAGGGCACGATGCGAGGAGCTAGCCGGTCCACTGCTTGACAACTCGGACCTCGGAAGGCGGAGCCGGCCAGAGTACGACACGATAGCGGTCGTCGCCCTCCAGGCCCTGGACGGTACCGAGTGCGCCGTGAAAGGAACGAAGACCTCGACCTTCTGGAATTGCTGCCGCATGACCGCTCCCTCAGAAACGTAGCGTGCAATGCCGCAAAGCGGGCGTCACGATAAGGGAGCGGTAGGGCCGTCGGCCGTAGGGCGGATTAGGGCGAAGCCCGTAATCCGCCATCGCGGCCCGGTCGTCTTGCGCGTGGATCGGCGGATTACGCCTTCGGCTAAGCCGCCCTACGCCTAGATCCGCCCTCCCTCCTACTCCGCCGCCTCGAGCGCCCCCTCCCGCACCGGCTCCACCTTGGCGGCGCAGAACTTGAACTCGGGGATCTTGCCTATGGGGTCGAGCTGGGGGTTGGTGAGGAGGTTGGCGGCAGCCTCGGCGAAGCAGAACGGGATGAACACCATCCCCTCGGCCACATCGCGGTCGGCGCGGGCCTTGATCAGCACCTGGCCGCGGCGGGTCGAGACACGGATGAAGCTGCCGGGCTCGACGCCCAGCCGATCCAATTCGCGCGGGTGCAGGCCGGCGATGGCCTCGGGCTCCAGCGAGTCGAGGTTGGAGGCGCGGCGCGTCATGGAGCCGGTGTGCCAGTGCTCCAACAGGCGGCCCGTCGTCAGCACCATCGGGTACTCGGCGTCGGGCAGTTCGTCCGGCGGCAGGAGGTCGGCCGGCACGATCTTGGCGCGGCCCGACTCGGTGGGGAACGAGGTGGCGAAGATGATCTCGTTGCCGGGCTTGTCGGGGGCGTCGCACGGGTAGGTGACGGAATCCTCGCGCAACAGCCGCTCCCAGGTGATGTTCTCCAGCGACGGCATCACGTACGCCATCTCGGCGAACACCTCCGACACGTCCTTGTACTTCCAGTCGAGCCCGACGCGCTGGGCGATCTCCTGGATCAGCTCCCAGTCCTGCCGCGCCTCTCCTGGCGGGTTCACCACGGGCCGGGCGATCTGCACCTGCCGGTTGGTGTTGGTGAAGGTGCCCCACTTCTCGGCGTGGGCGGAGGCCGGCAGCACCACGTCGGCGTGCCAGGCGGTCTCGGTGAGGAAGAGATCCTGCACCACCAGGTGCTCCAGGTGCGCCAGCGCCTCGCGGGCGTGCTGCACGTCTGGGTCGGACATGGCCGGGTTCTCGCCCAGCACGTACATGCCCTTGATCACGTCGTCCTTGATGGCGTGCATGATCTCGACCACCGTGAGGCCCTTACTGGGGTTGAGCCGGGCGCCCCAGAACTCCTCGTAGAGGCCGCGCACCGCCGCGTCCTCCACCGACTTGTAGTCGGGGAACACCATGGGGATGAGGCCGGCGTCGGATGCGCCCTGCACGTTGTTCTGGCCGCGCAGCGGATGCAGGCCGGTGCCGGGCCGGCCGACCTGGCCGGTGACGAGCGCCAGCGCGATCAGGCAGCGGGCGTTGTCGGTGCCGTGCGTGTGCTGGGAGATGCCCATGCCCCAGAAGATGATGGAGCGCTGCGAGCGGGCATAGAGCCGGGCCACCTCGCGGATGGTGGCGGCGGGGATGCCGCACACGGGCTCCATGGCCTCGGGCGTGAAGTCCTTGACCTTCTCCTTCAGCGCATCGAAGCCCTCGGTGTGGGCCTGGACGTACTGGATGTCCACCATGCCCTCGGCGACGATGACGTTGAGCATGGCATTGAGGAGCGCCACGTCGCGGCCCGGCTTGAACTGCAGGACGTGGCCGGCGTAGCGGGCGAGCCCCTGCGAATGCCCGCGGGGGTCCATGACCACGAGCTTGGCGCCGCGCTTGGCCGCGTTCTTCAGGAAGGTGGCGGCGACGGGATGGTTCTCGGTCGGTCGCGCGCCGATGACGATGATGCAGTCGCTGTCCTTGGCGGCGGTGAAGGGTGCCGTCACCGCGCCGGAGTTGAGCCCCTCCATCAGGGCGGCCACGGAGGAGGCGTGGCAGAGGCGGGTGCAGTGGTCGACATTGTTGGTGCCGAAGCCCTGGCGGATCAGCTTCTGGAAGAGGTAGGCCTCCTCGTTGGAGCCCTTCGCCGAGCCGAAGCCCGCCAGCGCCTTGCCGCCCTCCCGCCGGTGGATGGCCTTGAGGCCGCCGGCGCCCTTGGCCAGTGCCTCCTCCCAGGTCGCTTCCCGGAAGTACTTCTGCGCCTCGTCCCGGCGAATCTGCAGGTTGGGGTCCTTGGGCACGCCGTCACGGCGGATCAGCGGCCTGGTGAGCCTGTCCGGGTGATGGATGTAGTCGAAGCCGAAGCGGCCTTTCACGCACAGGCGGTTCTCGTTGGCCGGGCCGTCGCGACCGTCCACGTAGAGGATCTTGTTGTCCTGGACGTGCACCGTGGTCTGACAGCCCACGCCGCAGTAGGGGCACAGCGTGTCGACCGACTTTTCCTCGTAGTTGACGCGCCGGCCCTTGCCGTCGAGCAGCGTCTTCTCCATGAGCGCGCCTGTCGGGCACACCTGCACGCACTCGCCGCAGGCGACGCAGGTGGAGGTGCCCATGCCCTCGTCGAAGTCGAACACCACCTTGGAGCCGTGGCCGCGGTAGGCCATACCGATCACGTCGTTGGCCTGCACCTCGCGGCAGGCGCGCACGCACAGGCCGCAGTTGATGCAGGCGTCGAGATTGACGGCGATGGCGGAATGGGTGCCGTCGGGAGCGGGGCGACGGTCGCGCGGGAAGCGGCTCCTCGCCTCGATGCTCATGGCATCGACCCAGCTCCAGAACTTGGACCTGGGATCGTGGCTGGTCTCGCGCTCGGGCTGGTCGGCCAGCAAGAGCTCGAACACCATCTGCCGCGACTTCCTGGCCCGCTCCGAGGCGGTCTTCACCTTCATGCCGGCCGCGGCCTTCCTCTGGCAGGAGGCGGCGAGAACGCGCTCGCCCTCGATCTCCACCATGCAGGCCCGGCAGTTGCCGTCGGCGCGGTAGCCGGGCGCCGGGTGCCAGCACAGGTGCGGGATCTTCGTCCCGTGCCGCTGCGCCACCTGCCAGATGGTGTCGCCGGACTCGGCTTCCACCGGCTTGCCATCCAGCTCGAAGGTGATCTTGTCGGTCATTGTGGTAGCTCAGCTCTTCAGCTCGATTTCGACAAAGGCGAACTCGAAGTCGTTGGCGTTGATGACGTTGTGGTGCACGCCCGCCTTGCGGAAGTAGCTGACCCCGTGCTTCAGCTCCGCGAAGCTCTCCTCGCCCTGCGGCGACACCAGCTTCAGGCGCCCATTTCCGGAGGGAACCACCACGTAGTCCATCTGGTGCACGTGCTCGCCGGTCTCGGCGCCGGGGGCGAAACGCCATTCCGTCACGCGCACGCGGTCGTTGTCGACCTGCACGGTGGGGACGGCTTTCGGCAGCGCGTTCACCTCAAGTCCTCCGGGAAGTACTTGAACACGGACCGCACCGGGTTTGGCGCCGCCTGGCCGAGGCCGCAGATGGAGGCATCCGCCATCACCTGCGACAGGTCCTCCAGCAGGTCCGGGTCCCAGATGCCGGCGCTCATCAGCTGCACCGCCTTCTCGGTGCCGTTGCGGCAGGGCGTGCACTGGCCGCAGCTCTCGTCCTCGAAGAAGCGCATCAGGTTGAGGGCCACAGCCTTCATATCGTCCTTGTCGGACAGGATCACAACCGCGTGGCTGCCGACGAAGGCGCCGTGTTTCTCCAGCCGGCCGAAGTCGAGCGGGATGTCGGCCATGTAGGCCGGCAGAATGCCGCCCGAGGCGCCGCCCGGCAGGTAGCCCTTGAAGTGGTGGCCGTCGAGCATGCCGCCGCACAGCTCGATCAGCTCACGACACGTCGAGCCGGCGGCCGTCAGCACCACCCCCGGCTTCTTGACGCGCCCCGATACCGAGTAGGAGCGCAGGCCCTTGGCGCCGTTCTTTCCCTGGGAGGCGAACCACTGCGCACCCTTCTCCAGGATGGCGGGCACCCAATACAGCGTCTCGATGTTGTTCACGAGCGTCGGCCGGCTGAACACTCCGACCTGGGCGACGTAGGGCGGTCGGTGGCGCGGCAGTCCCCGCTTGCCCTCGATCGATTCGATCATGGCGCTTTCCTCGCCGCAGATGTAGGCGCCGGCGCCGCGCCGCACGGTGAGCTTGGTGTGCTTCGACAGCCCCGCGGCCTCCAGCTTTGGAATCTCGTTTGCGAGGATGCGGTGCACCGCGGGGTACTCGTCCCGCATGTAGATGAAGACTTCCTGCGCCTCCACGGCCCAGGCGGCGATCAGCGCGCCTTCCAGGAACTTGTGCGGCTCGCGCTCCAGGTAGAAGCGGTCCTTGAAAGTGCCCGGCTCGCCCTCGTCTCCGTTGACAGCCATCAGGCGCGGCCCGTTCTCGGCCCGCACCAGGCCCCACTTGCGCCCCGTCGGGAAGCCGGCACCGCCGAGGCCGCGCAGGCCACCGTCGGAGAGGGTGGCGATCACCTCCTCGACCGTGCGCGCGCCCGCTATGCAGGCCTTCAGCACGGCATAGCCGCCGGCCTTGGCGTAGGCGTTGAAATCCTGGTAGGCGGGCATCTCGGGATGCACATGGCCACCCAGCGCGAGGCTCTTCAGCGCGGCCGGGTTGGCATGGTCGACGTGGCGGTGACCGACCTCGGCGGCGGGCGCCACGTCACAGGCGCCGACACAGGGCGCCCGCACCACCCGCACCTCGGGCATCCGCTCGGCCTCCAGCTCGGCCAGCAGCTTCTCAGCGCCGGCCAGCATGCAGCTCAGGCTGTCGCAGACGCGAATGGTCACCTTGGGCGGGCGCTCCTCGTTGTCGCCCACCACATCGAAGTGCGCATAGAACGTGGCGACCTCGTAGACCTCGGCCATGGGGATGTTGAGCTCTGCGGCCAGCGCATGCAGACAGCCTTCGGGCAGGCAGCCCTGGGCGTCCTGGATCAGGTGCAGATACTCGATGAGCAGGGCGCGCTCGCGCGGCCGGTCGCCCAGCAGCGCCCGCACCACGGCCATCTCCTCCGGCTTGAGCACGCGCCCCTTGGGAAACAAGGGCGCCTTGCGCCGGCCTGACCCCGGATGGATCGCCCGGCCGCCAGGGCGACCGTTGCCGTGACCGCTGCCGTTGTGCCCCGTTGCGCTGTCTTTCATCCCTGGGTGCCTAATTGCGAGCGTTCGTCGTTGGCGTCGGCACTCTACGCCCGACCCGTACGGGCAGAGAACCGCCAGCGCTACACCGCAGCTGCGCAGCTGCGATACAGGAGGCTGGTGCAGTGGCATACCATATGCCATAACTCGTTGGGCTGTCGAGCGCCGGCCTTGTCGCGCGCGGTCTGCCGGTGCGCTCTGCGACCAACGTGCAACTACACGTCTCGGCAGGCCCGCTACTATCTGATAGGGGAACAGCCGGCCCGCGCCACAACAGGGCGTCGGCCAGAATCCAAGGGGGACAGGGAACGATGCTGGTGGCGTTGGCGGCATGGAGCGATCAGTTCGCCCAATACCTGCAAACGGTGATGGGCGTCGACGCCGAGCTGGTGGTGACCGTCCTTCGCATCATCGGCATCAACATCATCCTGTC
>DATBKR010000312.1:0-2132 GCA_036555805.1 Hyphomicrobiaceae bacterium
AAGCGCATCCTGGTGTTCAGCGACGCCGGCGGCACCGGGCGCAGCTACCACGCCGACATCGGCGCCCGCAACCAGCGTTTGCGCGTGCACTACCGGATGGAAGGCCGACACCGCCATCCAGGGCCTGGGGCGCACCAACCGCACTAACCAGGCGCAGCCGCCGCTGTTCCGGCCGATTGCCACCGATGTGAAGGCGGAGAAGCGGTTCCTGTCCACCATCGCCCGGCGCCTCGACACGCTGGGCGCCATCACCAAGGGGCAGCGCCAGACGGGCGGTCAGGGCCTGTTCCGGCCCGAGGACAACCTGGAGAGCGTCTATGCGCGGGCGGCGCTGCGGCAGCTTTATATGCTGCTCTACGCCGGCAAGGTCGAGGGCTGCCCGCTGAAGCGCTTCGAGGACGCCACCGGCCTCGCGCTCACCGACCGCGAGTGCACGCTGAAGGAGGAGCTGCCTCCGATCAGCCAGTTCCTCAACCGACTGCTGGCACTCAGCATCGACCTGCAGAACACGCTGTTTGCTGCATTCGAGGCGCTGCTGGAGGCAAAGATCGAGGGTGCCATAGCGTCCGGCACCTACGATGTCGGTCTCGAGACCATCGCGGCGGCGTCGCTCAGCATCGTCGAGCGGCGCACCCTCTACACCCATCCCGGCACCGGGGCGGCGACGCAGGTGTTCACAATCGCCCGGCGAGACCGCAACGAGCCGCTGCCGCTCGCCGAGGCCCTGGAGCAGGGGGCGAAGCGCGGCTGCCGGCTGCTCCTAAACGGCAAGTCGCACCGCGCGGCCGTGCAGGTGCCGGCGCCGAGCCTGATGCTCGACGACGGCAGCGTCGAGCGCCGCGTCCGACTGGTCCGGCCTCTGGAGCGTCCATCGATTGCAGTCGATGCGCTGACGGCGACCGTGTGGCGGCCGACCGACCCTGAGGCGTTCGCCCTCGCCTGGGAGGCGGAGTTGGCCCAGCTGCCCGAGTTCCGGGAGAGCACCCTGCATGTCGTCACCGGCCTGCTACTGCCCATCTGGCGCCAGCTGCCCGACGACGGGGGCCGCGTCTACCGGCTGCAGACCGACGAGGGGGAGCGCGTCATCGGCCGGCAGGTCTCGCCGGCCTGGGTCGCAGCGGCCTGCGCGACGGTCCCGGAGATCACCCCCGAGGACGCCTTCGCCGGCCTCATGAACGGGCGCATGGTCCTGCATCTCGCAGACGGCCTCCATCTGCGCCGCGTGCGCGTGATGCATGTCCACCGCATCGAGCTCATCGGCTTCACCGACGCCATGCGCGACCGGCTCTCGGCCTACGGCCTGTTCCACGAGATCATCGCCTGGAAGCTCAGGATGTTCGTGCCCGCCGACGAGCGTGGCGCGGAGGTGCTGGCCAGGCTGATGGAGCGCTACCCGCTGCAGCGGATCGCCGAGCGGGAGGGCGCGTGACATGGGACCCGCTGCCGATATCGCACGCCGCCTCGCGCAGAATGCCGAGGCGGTGTGCCGCGAGTACCTCTCCAACGGCCGGCGCGAAGGCGGCGCCTGGCGCGTCGGCGACATCGACAACACGCCGGGTCGCAGCCTCATGGTACGGCTCACCGGGCCGGAAAGCGGCAAGGGCGCTTGCGGCCGCTGGGTCGAATATGTTGCGCAACTCGTTATGTTGCGCATTTGCGATTGGGGGCTGTCTCGCAGGCGATCGACAGCTTCTACGCAACATAATGCCAGCGCGCTGCGGGGGGTTGCGTGATGCCCCGCGACGCTTCCGAGCTGGCGCGCCGCCTCGCCCGCGATGCCGAGGCGGTATGCCGTCACTACCTGTCCAACGGGCGGCGCCAGGGCCGCTACTGGACGGTGGGCGACGTTCGCAATACGCCGGGACGGTCGATGTACGTCCGGCTCAGCGGACCAGACTCCGGTCCCGGCGCGGCCGGGCATTGGACCGATGCCGCCTCGGCCGAGTATGGCGATCTCCTCGACGTGATCCGCGAGAGCTGCGGTTTCATCAACTTTCGCGATGTCCTCGATGAGGCACGGCGCTTTCTCGGTCTGCCGCGCGCTGAACCGCGCCGCACCCCAGAGCCGGTGCGCACACCTGTCCCCGCCGGATCGCCGGAAGCGGCGCAGCGGCTGTTCGCCATGTCGCAAC
>DATBKR010000313.1:0-4521 GCA_036555805.1 Hyphomicrobiaceae bacterium
GTCATGGAGATCGACGAGAAGACGGTACGGCGCATCGCGCACCTCGCGCGCATCAGGGTCACCGACGCGGAAGCCAAGGCGCTGGAGAAGGAGCTGTCCGGCATCCTCGACTGGGTGAAGCAGCTCAACGAGGTCGATACCACTGGCGCCGAACCCATGACGCGTGTGACGCCCATGACGCTGAAGCGGCGCCCCGACGTGGTCGACGACGGCGAGATGGCGGACGCGATCATCGAGAATGCGCCCGCGCGCAAGGACCACTTCTTCGTCGTTCCCAAGGTGATCGAGTGAGCGATGCCCCTGCTCTGTCAGAGGCACAACACTGGGTCAGCTGCCGCCCAGGGCCGCAGGCAGACGACTCTTTGTCGGCACTCGCCCGTTTGTAATCTTCGCCATTTTTTTTGCCGCAACCTACGATTGCTGCGGGACTTGCCCACGCAATATGAATATACAGCCTCTCTCATTATTTCGGCTGTAGTGGGCGCAGTGTACCGAATCGTCCGGATGCGTGACCGTCAAGGTTGAACCTGAAACGGAATATCGCTCGAGCGCGTCCTCGGGCAGCTGCTTCAGAAATCCCTCTATATATCCGGTCATGAAGTCGCACAGCCGCGCCGCATCGCTTGGTCCTCCGGGAACGGTCGGGGTCAGGAACGAGTGACGCAGGGTCACTGACATCGACCGCGGCCAATCGCTCCGCGGCGGCACCAGGAAGCGACCAAAGCCCGCCTGCGTATCGTAGCGAATCCAATATTCAAGCCAGTCATAGAGGTCGTCAATCTTGAAGCCCGGCGGCGCATTGGACTGGACATGATCCATGAATCGCTTGCCAAAATTGCTTCCGGCCGCTTTTCCGAGATTCAGCAGCAATTGGCTCTGTTCGAAATTCGACTGTCCCAGCTCAATGGCCTTCAGCGCGCGCAGAATCGCGTTGACGGTTCTCGCGTCAAAGACAATATTTCTGACCTCGCTATTTGCCTTCTCATCCAACCTATTGTAGATTACCCCATTATTTTCATCGTACCGCAGGACCCGGTAAAGCACGGCACCGTACCGGAACACTCCCTCGCGCACCTGCTCGCCGAGATTGTCGACTCTCTCGATAATACGATTGATTGTACGCCCGAACAGCTCGCCGATATCAGATGTAAAGCGCCCAAGCTCGGCCAATATTACGGCGATCATCAGTCCCGCGCAGAGGATGTAGATCGCGTATTTGAGTGATGTACCTTGGATGGTGAAGATACTCCAAAGCGCTATCCGCCCTTCTGGAATGACACTGTCGGCTACCAATGCAATGATCGACATCAGCACTGCTGTGAGGATCGATGCCCAGAGGAAGTCGTAGTATTTTCGCTTGCCAGCTTCCCGATCCAGGGTATCGAATTCTTGACGCGGCATGACGATTGGCCTTACTGCGCGGGGTGGATGACGCTGTGTGGTGGAATGATCTTGCCTGCTCTTTATGGGACGGGCGCCTCGAAGCACCGGACATTGGCACTACGCGGCCTCGCTTGAGGACATGCTAGGACGGGAGTGTGGCGAGGTGCGGACGCCATTGCCCCCTCAACGATGCAGCGATCAATGAGTGATTAGCCATGAGGGCAATGACTGAACTCACAGGGCTGACAATCGCTGCGGCATGTCGCGGATTGCGCAGGAGAGACTTCTCCGCAGTCGAACTAGCTGAAGCTTACATCAACGCTATCGAGACGGGCAACACATCGCTTGGCGCCTACGTCGTGGTGACGGCTGATCGCGCCCGGTTGCGGGCCAGGGAGAGCGATCACCGCTTGGCCGGAGGCCGCGAGAGGCCCCTGGAGGGCATACCTCTGGGAATCAAGGATCTATACTGCACGAAAGGCGTGCGGACTACCGCCTGCTCCGACATCCTCGCCGAGTACACTCCGACCTACGAGTCGACTGTCACACAGAACCTGTGGAACGCAGGGGCCATCATGCTGGGCAAGCTGAGCTGCGATGAATTCGGCATGGGATCGTCAAACGAGACGAGTTGCTTCGGCCCGGTCGTCAATCCTTGGCGGCGAAAGGACAAGCCGGATCTTGGCCTGGTGCCTGGAGGTTCGTCGGGTGGTTCGGCGGCTGCGGTGGCGGCCGGACTCTGCATTGCAGCGACGGCTACGGATACAGGGGGGTCGGTAAGGGCGCCTGCCGCCTACACAGGAACGGTGGGCATCAAGCCGACGTATGGGCGATGCTCGCGGTGGGGGATGATCGCTTACGCCTCCTCGCTGGACCAGGCGGGTTCCATCGCCAGGACCGTGCAGGACGCCGCCATCATGCTGCGCCACATGGCGAGCCCCGACACCAAGGATTCCACCTGCGTGGACGCTCCGGTGCCCGACTACGAGGCCGGCCTCAGGGACGGCGTGAAGGGCCTGAAGGTTGGCGTGCCGAAGGAATACCGCGTGGACGGCATGCCGGCCGAGATCGAAGCCCTCTGGCAGCGCGGCATCGCCTGGCTCAAGGCGGCGGGCGCTACCGTGCGCGAGGTGTCGCTGCCGCACACCAGGTATGCGCTGCCCGCCTACTACATCGTGGCGCCGGCCGAGTGCTCCTCCAACCTCGCGCGCTACGACGGCGTGCGCTACGGGGCGCGCCGGCCCGGTGCCGACCTCATCGACACCTACGAGGCCACGCGCGCCGCCGGCTTCGGCGCCGAGGTGCGCCGCCGCGCCCTGATCGGCACCTATGTGCTGTCGGCCGGCTACTATGAGGCCTACTACCTCAAGGCGCAGAAGGTGCGCACGCTGATCCGGCGCGACTTCGATACGGCCTTCGGCGAGGTCGACGTCCTGCTCACGCCCACCACACCGGGCCCTGCCTTCGGTATCGGCGAGGTGGTCGGCGATCCCATCCAGATGTACCTCAACGACATCTTCACGGTGCCGGTGAACATGGCCGGCCTGCCCGGCATCTCGGTGCCGGCGGGCCTTTCCGCCGCGGGGACGCCGCTCGGGCTGCAGCTGATCGGCGCCCCGTTCACCGAGGCCACCCTGTTCCGCGCCGCCCAGGTCATCGAGGACGCCGCCGGCCGCTTCTCCCCGCCCGAGGCCTGGTGGCTGGCCCACCGGCCCGCGAAGTAGGGGAATGGGAGTGGCCGGGCGCCCCTACTCCTCATTCCCCGCTCCCCCATTCCGCGTGGCGTCCACACCGCACCCCCCCGCCAATGCTCTGGACAGCGCGGCCGGCGGCATTGCACGCATGCGGACAGCGGCTATAGTCGGGGCGCGGAGGCACTTCGGGGGAGAACATGCCGTCTGCCTGGATTCGCTGTGCCGTGCTGGCCTGCGCCGCGCTGGTGGCAGCCTGCGGGGGCACCTCGCGCGTCGGCGACGAGCTGACGGCCACCTCGCTCGGCCAGTCGAAGAAGGCCGTGGCCCTCATCAAGCTCGGAGCCGCCGACCCGCTCTGCACCGTGCTGGTGGCCGGCATCGGCGTGCGCGAAGGCAACGGCTTTCGCCTGATCCAGACCGCCCGCATCGTGCGCAACGGCAGCGAGGCGGCGGTAGCCGAGCTGGAGCTGGGCAGCGGCGAGTACCACGTCGTGAGCTACAGCTGCACCCGGCCGGGCAGCGTGACGCGGCTGTCCGAGCCCGCCGGCGGCAACCTCTACAAGAAGAGCTATGCGTCGTTCACATTGGGGCCCGGCGAGATCCTCAATGTCGGCTATCTCCAGCTGGTGCCCGTGGCCGCCACCCCGATCAGCGCCTACTCCCGCGTGCTGCACGTGCGACTGGCGGTCACCGACTGGCCGCTGGCGGAGATCGAGCGCTTCAAGCAGCAGCGGCCCAATCTGTACGGGCAGATGCGCACACGGCTGATGACGGTCCCCAAGGTCGAGCCGCCCACGATCCGGGAAATCCAGGCCAAGTGCGCCGAAATGCGCCGCCTGCAGGCTGACGGCAAGCTCCAGAACCTCCCCACCCTGTGCACGCCCGGCGGCACCCCCAGGCGCCAGCCGCCGCCCGCCACCAAGCGCTCCATCGGAGCCTAGCCGGCAACGCCCGGGCGGCAGGCCGGGGCCGCGGCTGGCCCGTTGTTTACCATGACTGAACCTGGCCCAAATGTCGCCCCACGGCGAAGTTAGCACCGCCTCGGTGCGACCGGGGGGACCCTCATGGCGATGATCGACCGCAGGCGGGCGCTCGGGCTCGGACTTGTCGCCGCGTTCGGAGTCGCAGCCGCGCCGAGCAGCGAGGCGAGTTCCGCCGCCGAGATCGACGCCGATATCCGGGCAACGATGAGCGATTTCTTCGCGCGTGTGCACGGATCGCGCGAACTTGTCACGCGCTCCGCTGCGGTCCTCGTGTTCCCGTCGGTCATCAAGGCCGGGTTCGGCATCGGCGGCGAATACGGCGAGGGCGCGCTGGTCACGCGCGAGCGGACGATCGACTACTACAACATCGTCTCCGCCTCGATCGGGTTCCAGCTCGGCGCACAGGCCCGGACCGTCATCATCGTGTTCATCACGCCGGAGGCGCTGGCGAGCTTCCGGCG
>DATBKR010000314.1:0-9150 GCA_036555805.1 Hyphomicrobiaceae bacterium
CCCAGGCGATCGACCGGTTGTTGGCGACGCCCATGACGAGCCCGCGCTTGCCCCTCATCAGAGTTCCGGCCGGAAGATCGAACGCCGCGGCAGGTCCGCTCATATCGTAGCCCCTTGTTAACTCTTTTCCCCCTTGCCCCCCGCACTTCGCTCGGGCCGGCATCCTACACGATCGCTCGGGCCGGTACAGCCGGGCTCACGCAGGCGCCAGCTTGCCCAGCAGCCGCAACAGCTGCTCAGCTTCGGCTTCGCTGAGGCGCGCGCCGAAGTGCTCGCCGACGGCGGCCGCGTAGGCCGGCCACATGGCCCGACGCAGGGACCGCCCCTTTGCGGTTATGACCAGAACATTGTTGCGGCCGTCAAGCCGGCACTGGCGGCGCTCCACGAGGCCTTCACGCTGGAGGCGATCGACCAGCCGACAGACGTTGTACTGCGCCAGCTGTGTGCGGTCCTGCACGCTGGACTGGCGCAGCATGCCCTTGGGCGCGCGGTCGACCTCGTAGAGCACGTGATACCAGTCGAGGGGCGGAAACCCGGCCGCCTTCAGCCGCTCCTCCACCTTCTGGACGAGCGCCTTCTCCGTGCGCACGAGACCGGCCCAAGCCTCGATGGCGGCAGACGTCAGCTTGGTGGTCATCGCGCCCGAGCCCGGCGGAAAATCGCTTGCGGCTGCATAGATCATGTCCTATGCCGTTGCAATAAATGCAGTTGCATGCGTTTGCACCGGGGTCGGACCCCTCGCGACAGCCCTGAGGTTCGATTGCGGGCCCGGTGGCGAGCGGTCTGACCCCGACAACCTCCAGGAGACGTTGCCATGAGACTCTACTACGCGCCCGGTGCCTGCTCGCTCTCTCCCCACATCGTGCTCAACGAGGCGGGGCTCGCCTTCGAGAAGATCAGGACCGATACCAAGACCAAGATCATGGAGGATGGCGGCGACTACCGGAAGGTCAACCCGCTGGGCTACGTGCCGGTGCTGGAGCTCGACGACGGCACCAAGCTCACCGAGGGGCCGGCCATCGTGCAGTATATCGCCGACCGCGTGCCGGAGAAGAAGCTCGCCCCGCCCAACGGCACGCCCGAGCGCACCCGGCTGCAGCAATGGCTGAACTTCGTCTCTACCGAGCTGCACAAGGGCTTCTCGCCGCTCTTCAACCCGACGATGCCCGAGGAGGCCAAGGCGATCTTCCGCGACCGGCTCGCTGCGCGCTTCGCCTACGTCAACGAACACCTGGCGGCTGACGACTACCTGCTCGGCAAGGCATTCTCGGTGGCCGACGCCTATCTCTTCACGATCTCCAACTGGGCCTCCCGCACCGGCGTCGACCTCGCGCCCTACCCGAACCTGCTGGCCTACCGCAAGCGCGTCGGCGCGCGCCCCGCGGTGCAGGCCGCCCTGACGGCGGAAGGGCTGACCAGGGCGGCGTAGGAGCGTCGTCCCCTCGATTCTGGGTCCCGGATATTGCGCTGCCGCGCAATTCCGGGATGACAGCGAGGGCATTGCTCAATCGCTGCCGACCAGTTGTCATGCCGGGCGAGCCCGCCAGGGCGAGACCCGGTACCCAGGCCCACGGGCTCCTCGGCTGGCCGTGCTACGGTGCGTACGCCGTTCCTGCCTTGCGGCCAAGCGCCAGGGTCAGGACGAGCGCGAGCGCCGACACGGCCAGCATCAGGAGGAAGGCGGCGTCGTAGGTGCCGGTGGCATCGAAGATCAGGGCGCCGCCCCAGGCGCCGATGCCGCCGAACATCTGGTGCACCATGGTGATGAGTCCCGTGAGCGCCCCGAGGTGCTTCATGCCGAAATGGTCGCGCACGAACAGCACCGTCATGGGCGCCGTCACCATGAACGTGGCGCCGAACACCAGCGCGAACACCGCAATCGACAGCGTCGACTGATCGAGCGCGATCAGCCCGAACACGGCGATACGCGCTGCGAACGCCAGGGCCGTGATCCAGACCGGCCCGGCGCGGTCGCTGATGAGCCCGGTCGCCAGCAGGCCAAGGAGCCCGGTGAGCCCCATGAAGGCGAGGAGATTGCCGGCCACCAGCCCGTCGACGCCGCGGTCCTGCGCGAACGCGACGACGTGGGTGGCGACGAAGAAGTCGTCGAACCCGCAGACGGCATAGACCGCCAGCAGCAGCCAGAACTGCGGCGTGCGCGCGGCCTGGCCGACGCCGCGCCCGGCGGCGGCCTGGCCGGCCGCCCCTTTCGGCTCCGCCCGCCGCGGCAGCGCCCACAGCAGGAACGGGATCAGCACCATGTGGGCGATGCCGAGCCAGACGAACACCGAGCGCCAGTCGATCTGGACCATCAGCGCCGCCAGGACCGCGATCATGACGAGCTGGCCGAGGGACATGCCCGAGATCACGGCCGAGTTGGCGAAGCCGGCGCGGGCGGGGAAGGCGCGCGTCACCATCACCCCCACGGGCGTCAGGGAGGCCATGCCGTTGCCGATCGCGAACACCACTCCGTAAAGGGCGATCGCGTGCCACGGCGCGCCGATCAGGGACATGAACCCGATCCCCAAGCCGCTGATGGCGACGCCGGCATTGAGCAGGAGCCGCGGGCTGGTGCGGTCGGCCAGGCGGCCGGCGAGATAGGTCGCGACCGCCGAGACAACCAGGTACGCGAACACGGCAAGCCCGATCTCGCCGCGCGTCCAGCCGAGTTCGCCCACCATCGGCTTGAGGGTGAGGCCGACCGCGAAGCGGGCGCCGCCGCCGACGAACAGCACGAGAAAGCCGGCGGCGAAGATCACGGTCGGATGCATGGCGCCTTCGTGTTGCAGATGAGCTGATGGCAGGGAGCGGCGCGCCACTTTGCCCCGAAGCGCCGCGCGCGGGACTGCGGCTTGCTGTCCGCCGGGCGAGGGTGGGGATCACACCCGGGGTCAGACCCCTGGCCGCTGCCTGCGACACTTGCGAGACGGCGTCGGCCAGGGGTCTGTCCCCGTCCAGAAGGCGGCGAGCGGGAGCCGCGTGCCGCATTGGAGCCGCCCGGCTCCTCGCGCTACACCTTGCCCCACAAAGCCTCGTGGAGCGGGGAGAGGGAACCATGCGCAGCTATCGCATCGCCGCCATTCCGGGCGACGGCATCGGCACCGAGGTGATCGCCGCCGGCGTGGAGGCCCTGGAAGCGTGCGCGAAGCGGGACGGCGGCTTCACCCTCGCCTTCGAACATTTCGACTGGGGCAGCGAGCGCTACAAGCGCACCGGCGCCTTTATGCCCGCCGACGGCCTCGATCGGATCCGCCACCACGACGCCATCCTGTTCGGCTCCGCCGGGGCGCCGGACGTGCCGGACCACATCACGCTGTGGGGCCTGAGACTCGCCATCTGCCAACCGTTCGACCAGTACGCCAACGTGCGCCCCACCCGCATCCTGCCGGGCATTACGAGCCCGCTGCGGGCCGTCACCGGCCCGGAACTCGACTGGGTGATCGTGCGCGAGAACTCCGAGGGCGAATATGCGGGCGTCGGCGGCCGCGTGCACCGCGGCCTGCCCGAGGAAGCCGCCACCGACGTGGCCATGTTCACCCGCGCCGGCGTCACACGCGTCATGCGCTTCGCCTTCGCACTGGCGCGCTCGCGCCCGCGCAAGCTCCTGACCGTCGTCACCAAGTCCAACGCCCAGCGCCACGGCATGGTGCTGTGGGACGAGATCGCGGCGGAGGTGGCGCGCGAGTTCCCCGAGGTGACCTGGGACAAGATGCTGGTGGACGCCATGACCATGCGCATGACGCTCAAGCCCGCGAGCCTCGACACCATCGTTGCCACCAACCTGCACGCCGACATCCTTTCCGACCTGGCGGCGGCGCTGGCGGGCTCCCCGGGGCTGGCGCCGACCGCCAACCTCAACCCCGAGCGCAAATTCCCCTCCATGTTCGAGCCGATCCACGGCTCGGCGTTCGACATCGTGGGGAAGGGCATCGCCAACCCCATCGGCACCTTCTGGTCGAGCGTGATGATGCTGGAGCACCTGGGCGAGTCGGCCGCGGCGGTGCGCCTGATGCGCGGCATCGAGCGTGTCACTGCCGATCCCGCCCTGCACACGCCGGACCTCGGCGGCATCGCCACCACCGCCCTGGTGACGCGAGCAGTGTGCGATGCGTTGGCGGGGGATAATCAGTAGGGCATCGGGGTCGGACCCCTCGCCGCGGACATCGGGGTCAGACCCCTCGCCACCGGCCCCTGAGTTGAACCCCCAACGTGGCGGCGAGGGGCCTGACCCCGGCCCCCTTGCACCGGCCATGCTGATGCCGTAATGCCCGGTCGGGATGCGGCGGCGGGGCATAAGGACGGGACACGCCGGGCGCGCCGGCGAGGGGCTATGACGATCCTGTTGACGGGGGCCACCGGCCTGATCGGCCGAGCCCTGACGCAAATATTGCTCGACCAGGGCCAGCAGGTCCGCATCATCACGCGCCGCCCGCACCGGGTTCTGGAGGCGTTCGAACGGTTCAGCAGCCGGGTCCTGGCGTTCGAATGGCATCCGCGCACCGAGCCGTTCCCGCCGGAGGCGCTGGAGGGCGTCGAGCGCATCGTCCATCTCATGGGCGAGCCGATCTACGGGCCCGCCACGCGTGCCGTGCGCCAGCGCATCAGCGACTCGCGCCGCACCACTGCCAAGGCCCTGGCCGAGGCCCTGGGGCGGCAGAAGGTCCACCTGATCGTCGCCTCCAGCGTATCGGTCTACGGCTTCGGCGCCGGCCCGCCGCTGACCGAGTCGAGCGCCGTACGCCGGCCCAGGGACAAGCTGGCGCTGGCCCTGCTGGCGGCCGAGGAGGCGGCCGAGCAGATCGGCGGCAACGGCTCCACCGTCACCTCGGTGCGCTTCGGCATGGTGATCGGGCATGGCGGCTTCCTCGAGTCGCTGCGGCAGCTCCAGGCCTCGGGTTTCACATGGCGCGCCCCGCCGGCGGAGTCCCCGAATCCTGCGCTCATCCCGGCCATCGACCTGGGCGACGCGGTGTCGCTGCTCGCCTGGCTCGCGCGCGCCCGCCGCGTGGCGGGGCCGGTGCATGCGGTGGCGCCGGAGCCGCTCAGCTCGCGCGACCTCAAGGAGTTGCTGGAGGAGGCGGTGCCCCGGCGGCTGCGTGTGGCGCTGCCGCGCCTGGCCCTGCGGCGGCGCATCGGCCTTCTCGCCGACGTCGTGCACGGCCACCAGCAGATCCTTCCGCAGCGGCTCCTGGACGCGGGCTTCGAGTTCGAACGCCCCAATCCGCTCGATGGCGTGCACGCCGTCCTGGCCGAGCAGGCCGCCGCCGAGGCCGCCGCGCGCCCCGGCAGGCGCGGTTCGCTGCTGGCCGGCGTGCTGCACAAGGGCTGAGCCAGCCGAACCCCACCTCGGTTGGCCAGCGCCGACTGTCGGCAAGACCGATCCCCAGCCTTCGGCTACACGTGACGTGACATTCACATGGGTTGGACTTGCACCTACCGCCCGCCATCGGCGGGGGATGCCCGGTGCCATCTGTCGTGCGTATGTCATTGCGCTCCTGATGCCCGATGACCGGCATTCGTCACGCATCCCAACGCGCAACTCGTCGCTCATCATTCGTCATCTGACCAAGTTGCCGGGAAGCGCGCTCGGACGCGCAAATGCGCCCCGTCCACAAGCTTGCGGCATACCGCGTCTGGCAGAACACGCCGCACACGGTCATTGTCCGCGCTCCCTGCAATACGGGTCGGAGCGCGCACCATGAACGCAACCATCCTCTCCCTCCTGGCGCTGGCGTTCGCCTGGTCGCTCACCTGGCTCTACTGGAGGGCGATGACGGCCTACGGGCGGCTCGAGCAGCCGACCGACCGCGGCATGCACACGGTCCCGGTTCCCTCCGGCGCCGGGGCGGCCATCGTCGCCGCGGCCCTCCTGCTCTGGCCGCTGTGGCAGGGGCCGGAGGCGGCCCAGCACATTCTGCTGCTGGCGACCCTCGCCGCCCTGGCACTGGTCTCCTGGCTCGACGACCGCCGGCGTGTGTCCCCCGCCCTGCGCTTGACGGCACACGCGGCGGCAGTCGCTCTCCTGCTGGCCTCCCTTGGACCGGAGCACCGCGTGCTGCCGGCGCTCCCGTTGGCGGCCGAGCGCGCCCTCCTCGGCCTGGCCTGGCTGTGGTTCGTCAACCTCTTCAACTTCATGGACGGCATCGATGGACTGGCGGGCGCCGAGGCGGTCTCGGTCGCCGCGGGCTACATCTTCGTCGTGGCGGCCGCGGACGACGCCGCCAACCCGCTCCAGCTCCTGGCCCTCATTGTCGCCTCGGCCACCGCAGGCTACCTGTTCTGGAACTGGCATCCCGCCCGGGTGTTCATGGGCGACACCGGGTCGATCGCGCTGGGGTTCCTGCTGGGCTGGCTGATGCTCGACCTGGCCTGGCGCGGATTGTGGGCGGCCGGACTGATCCTGCCGGCCTACTTCGTCGCCGACGCCTCTCTCACCCTCGCCAAGCGTCTCCTGCGCCGGGAGAAGGTGTGGCGCCCGCACCGCCAGCACTTCTACCAGCGCGCCACGCTCGGCGGCACGCGCCCGTCAGCGGTCGTGCTGCGCGTCGCCGTGGCCAACGCTGCGCTCATCGGGCTGGCCATCCTCTCGATCCGCCACCCGCTCCTCGCTCTCGGCGCCGCAGTCGCCGTCGTGGCGGCGCTGCTCCGCGAGCTGGAGCGCCTGGCGGTCCGCCGATCATCCTGACCGGAGCCGCCGCCGCGTTAGGCTGCCGGCGGGGTCAACCTGCCGCCCGCTCCGGCAGCGCCGCCCCCAGCCCTGCGAAGATGGCGGTCATGGCCAGCGACGCGATGAACCAGGGCGCCCAGATGGCGAAGGCGGTGGCGACCACCAGGGCGCAGGCCGCGAACGTCGCCACCAGATAGGGCTGCGTGGGCGCGGGGAAGCCCGACAGCGCGCGCAGGACGATCAGCCCGAGGCCGAGCAGGATGACGGCCCCGACGGCGCCGGTTTCGTACCAGACCTGCAGGTAGGCGTTGTGGCTGTGCACGCCGGGGGCGAGGTGATAGCGTGTGCCCGGTATCACCGGCGTCTCGACGGCATGGGTGGCTTCCTGCAGGACGCGTCCGCTGCTGATGCCGGCCCCAAACACGGGTGCCTTGGGGATCAGCCCGCTGACATAGCCCCAGATCACCACGCGGTGCCGGGCGCTGTCCGGCAACCAGCGCGCATTGTAGGCGTGGGCGCTGTAGAGAACCGAGACAACCGGCACGACCAGCAGGTTCGCGGCCACCCAGCCCGCGACCACCAGCGGCATGGCCAACTTCGGGCGCGTCCGGAACAGGAGGAACGTCAGCGCCGCGCCCAGAAACGCCATCTGGGAGGTGCCGTGCTCCGAGGCGAATACGGTCACGACCACGACAGCGGCCGCCAGCCCCAACAGTGCCAGATGCTTGCGCGTGCGCAGCAGGCCGAGGCGGCTCGCCATCAGCGCGGCCGGCCAGAACATCAGCGTGAGGACGCTGACGTTGTAGTTCGGAAGGTAGGGTGCCAGCCCCGCCAGATGTCCGGCCTCCATCGCCACATGCTGGGGCGGGGGCCGCAGGGCCGGCAGGAGATGGATGAGGAGGCGGCGCAGGAGCTGGTCGCTCAGCACCTCAAAGCACAGGAGCGCGCCGCCTGCCGCCACACCTGCCAGCGCGCCAACGGCCATGGCGTGGAGCGGCGGCTCCTCCAGCTTCGGCAGCGCGTTCAGAACGACGTGCAGCGTCGCCACCATCAGGAACACCAGGATGACCGTTCGCGCCGCGTTGGCCGGGCTCAGCGACCAGAAGGCGTTGACGAGCAGGTAGACAGCGGCGACGCCGAGCGCCGACGTCACCAGCGAGGGCGGATAGAGGGACAGCCGGCGCCCGGCCGCGCCGCACCAGACGAGCGGCGCGATCATGCACGCCGGCAGCAGCACCGTGGCCGTCATGGGGAACATGGTCCACACAACGATGCCCAGGGCGGTCCAGACCGCCGTCGCCAGCCGCGTGGCCATGTCTCCCGCCGGTCCCAGCGCCGGCCGCGCGAAGGCGTCAACCATGGCGCAGAGCTCCCGCGCTGATGGGGTCGGAGCTTGGCCCTGCCGCGTGCGCCGCAGCCATCTCGGCCAGCGCGGTCCCGGTCTCGACCGGCGGGGTCCAACGGAAGGTCCGGCGGAAGTGCGCATCCGACACCTCCAGCGAGCCACAGAGCCGGCGCGCGGCCGCGCCGGCCAGCGGCAGGTGCCGTGCCAGCGCGGCCCCCGCCTCGCCTATGGCGAAGAGGCGCCGCGGGCGGCCGAGGCCCGCACGCAAGGCGGCCACAATCTCCGTGGTGCTCAGCGCCGGCCCGTCGTGCACATGGAACACGCCGGCCCGCTGCGGCGGGGAACGCACGATGGCGCCGAGCGCGCTGGCGAAGTTGCCCAGGGCCAGCAGGCTGCGCCGGTTCGTCAGGCCGCCGAGGGGCAGGGGAAGAGCGGTATCGGCGAGCCGCACGAGCCGGCCCATGCTGCCGGCCTTGGCGGGCCCGTACATGACCGGATTGCGCACGATGACGAGTTGCGTGCCCGATCCCGCCAAGGCCCCGGCGATGATCCCTTCGAGCCGCAACTTGCAGCGCCCATAGAGACTGGTGGCCCGCGATGGCGAGGACTCGTCCAGCACCCGGTCATCGTCCTCGTCGCAGAGGGCCTTGATGGAGCTGACGTAGACGAACAGCGGCACGCCGGCCGCCCGAGCCGCCAGGGCCAGCTCGTGCGAGGCGGCCATCAGCGCCTCGGCGTGGCCCCGATCCGCTGCGAAGCGCGGCTGCTGCAGCACCGAGAGGCCGTCGGCGAGGTGCACCACGGCGTCCATGCCTTCCAGAAGCGGCGCCAGCGCGCCGGAGCGGGCCAGCCCGCCGTAGTGACCCGTCAGCACCCCGGCGACGCCCGGCAACGCCAGGCTGGTGGCCGTCCGCGACATTACGCTCACCGATACGGGCGGCCCGTCGCTCTGAAGCTGCCGGATGAGCGCCCGCCCGGCCGCGCCGGTCCCGCCCGGAATAAAGACGTGCATCGTGGTGGACCAAGCTCCTGCCTCGGGCTCGACGAGCCCACGCGGCACCCGCGCCGCCAGGCGGATGATGCCGAGATCCGTTGCCGCGGCAAGCGCCGGCGCTGGCGCAGTGGTGGACGATCCCGC
>DATBKR010000315.1:0-3329 GCA_036555805.1 Hyphomicrobiaceae bacterium
CCGCCATGGTCTTCCAGCGGTTCTCCATCTGCCAGGATTGGGCGGCGCCCCTGGCGATGGTGTCCATCACCTTCTGCAGATCGAGGCCGGACTTCTGGGCGAAGTGGATGCCCTCGGAGAGGGCCTGCACGAGGCCGGCGATGCAGATCTGGTTCACCATCTTGGTGAGCTGGCCGGCGCCGGCCGGGCCGATCAGGGTGACCATGCGGGCGTAGGTGGCGATCACCGGCTGGGCGCGGTCGAACGCCGCCTGGTCGCCGCCCACCATGACGGTGAGCACGCCGTTCTGGGCACCGGCCTGGCCGCCCGAGACGGGCGCATCGAGGAAGTCGAAGTCCTTGGCCTTGGCGGCGGCGTACAGCTCACGGGCGATGTTGGCGGAGGCGGTGGTGTTGTCGACGAAGACGGCACCCTTGCGGACGGAATTGAAGGCGCCCTGGGCGCCCAGCGTCACCTCGCGCAGGTCGTTGTCGTTGCCCACGCAGCAGAACACGAAATCGGCGTCCTTGGCGGCCTCGGCGGGGGTGCGCGCGGTCCTGCCGCCGTACTCCCTGGCCCAGGCCTCGGCCTTGGCGCCGTTGCGGTTGTAGACGGTAAGGTCGTGGCCGCCCTTCCTGCGGATGTGCCCGGCCATGGGGTAGCCCATCACGCCCAGCCCGATCCAAGCCACCTTCGCCATGTCACCTCTCCTCTGGGTTGGCCGGTTTGGTGCCAGTCTTAACCAAGGACGGCGCGATTGTCAGGGGTTGGGCCGCTGTCTGCCGGGGTCAGACCCCTCGCTTCCGAGGGTTCGTGTTGAAACGCGAGTTGTGGAGCGAGGGGTCTGACCCCGGTCAAAAGCCCAGGCACCGGGGAAGCTCAAGGCACAATTGCAGCCCCTCCTGCGCCGAGGGCACGGCAATCAGCGCGGCGCCCAGCAGGGCAACCGCGGCGGCCACCGCGATCAGGACAGTCTTGAGGGTCAGCGGTCGCCTCCGGCTTGGTCGGAAGGAGGATGGACACCGTCTGGGCAGGTCTATGGGGCGGCGTGCAGCGTGTCGGCGAGACCATGGATGGCTCACCCTGTGCGCGGGCTGAACGCAGCATTTATCCGACGTTCAGGAAGCCGCGGTGTTTCCCCGCCTGCGTCCACGGCCTATATGAGCGCGCAGGTGGGTCTGGCCCGGGGCCGGGAAGGGTGCGAACCGGCCCTGGCTGCAGCACCACTGCGACGTCGAGAACATCGGTGTCCGACAGCGAGGAGGCAGCCTTGTCGAATCCCCTGCCGGTTGCACTCGGGGCGGTCGAGGCGGCGCGTCGGCGCCTGCTCGGCGCCGTCGTCGAGACCCAGTGCGACTGGAGCCGCACGCTCTCGCTGATCCTGGGCTGCAAGGTCTGGCTGAAGTTCGAGAACCTGCAGTTCACGGCGTCCTTCAAGGAGCGCGGCGCCTTGAACCGGCTGTCGGCGCTGTCGGAGGAGGAGCGCCGGCTGGGCGTCATCGCCATGTCCGCCGGCAACCATGCCCAGGGGGTCGCCTACCACGCGCGCCGCCTCTCCATCCCCGCGACCATCGTGATGCCGGTGAGCACGCCCACCGTGAAGGTCGTCAACACGCGCAGGCACGGGGCGGAGGTGATCCTGCGCGGGGAGACCGTGGAGGAGGCCGCCGCCTTCGCACGCGACTACGGGCGCGAGCGTCGGCTGACCTTCATTCATCCCTACGACGACCCGCTGGTGATCGCCGGGCAGGGCACGGTGGCCCTGGAGATGCTCGGCGCGGCGCCCGAGATCGACGTGCTGGTGGTGCCGATCGGCGGCGGCGGCCTGATCTCGGGGATGGCCGTCGCCGCGAAGGCGCTCAAGCCCGACATCGAGGTGATCGGGGTGCAGGCGGCGCTCTATCCGTCCATGTACAACACGGTCAAGGGCGAGAGCCTGCCGATGCGCGGCGACACGCTGGCGGAAGGCATCGCGGTGAAGGCGCCGGGGCAGGTCACGCGGGAGATCGTGCGGGCGCTGGTGGACGATATCGTGCTCGTCACCGAGGCCGAGATCGAGCATGCGCTGAGCCTGCTCATCACCATCGAGAAGACCGTTGTCGAAGGGGCGGGCGCGGCCGGGCTGGCCGCCGTGTGCGCACAGCAGGGCCGGTTCGAGGGCCGCAACGTGGGGCTCGTGCTGTGCGGCGGCAACATCGACACGCGCCTGCTCGCCGGCGTGCTGACGCGCGAGCTGGCGCGCGAGGGGCGCCTGAGCCAGCTCTCGATCGACTTGGCGGACCGGCCGGGACAGCTCGCCAAGGTGGCGAACCTGCTCGGCGAGGCGGGGGCCAACATCGTCGAGGTCTACCACCAGCGCGTGTTCACCGAGCTGCCGGCCAAGGGCGCGCTGCTGGAGGTGGTCATCGAGACGCGCGACCGCGCGCACCTGGACGAGACCGTGGCGAAGCTGAAAGCTGCGGGGCTCGGCGTGGAGGTGCGCGGCAATTCACGCGGAAAGGACTAGCAGGCTGTTGAAATGGCATTTTCAATCCGGTCAGACCCGCGAAATCCAGACCAGGCATCCGCCGCCAGGGGCCCGTACAAGCATCTAGCGCTCGGCCTGAAAGGCGGATGCGCCAGTCTTGCCTTTCACCGAGGCTGCGCACTTTGCTGCTTGTTGCCGCTGGCATTGGTGCGTTCGATCGCGTCCGGAAGCATGACATAGACCACGTACAGATACACCGCCGCTGACAACCCGAGCAGGATTGCGCCGAAAAGCAAGGCTCCGCGGCCGCCCATTAACTTCACGGCCGGAGGACCGAAGATCAGCCCGAACAGGATCAGCGCACCCGCTGCCCAGATCCAGATGCCCACGTCCCGTGACAAGCCGCTCATCTGGAGCGCCACGAGAAGAGCCCCGCTGGCTGCAACAATGGCGAAGACGCGGAGCTTCAGTAAGAACTCAAACTTCGGTTGCATGGCATTGCGGACGTCACTGGCGAAACACGGGCGTTGCCGCCAATGAGCCTCATGGCCGGGAAACATGCCGGCAATAAGACCGTCGCCGAAAAGACCGTCGCCGAAACCGCAGCGAGGCGCGGCACGAGTGCTTCATCGGGCGGTCACGCCGTCTCGTAGGTAACGGCGCATAAAGCATGTCTGCAGCGGGCAACCGCTCTCGCGCTATCGGACTTATCCACGGTGCCTGTGGCCCATGCCTACAATGCGCGCGTCGTTTGCTGCGACGGGACGTGGATGGCGCCATCCGGCATCCCACGTGCAGACGATCCGGCGCCTGGAAGGAGAGCGAGATGGCCCGAGCTCCAGGAGGTCCGCTCGTCGGTCTCCGGCGGGGTGCCAGCAATGGC
>DATBKR010000316.1:0-4938 GCA_036555805.1 Hyphomicrobiaceae bacterium
ATGCCAAGCGCATCCCCGATCCGCCCTGGTATCTGCTGCTCACGGATGCGGACATTGCCCATGCGCCGGAAAGCCTCACGCGTCTCGTCGCCCGTGCTCGCGCGAATGCGCTGGCGATGACCTCCCTGATGGCGAAGCTGAACTGCGAGAGCCCGGCGGAACGGAGCCTCATTCCAGCGTTCGTCTTCCTCTTTCAGATGCTCTACCCGTTTGCCTGGGTCAATGGCAGGGCCACCGCAACTGCGGCCGCCGCCGGCGGCTGCATGCTGGTTGAGCGCCGTGCCCTGGAGCGGGCAGGTGGCGTCGCCGCCATCCGCGGCGCGCTGATCGACGACTGCGCGCTGGCGCGGGTGATGAAAGCGCAAGGACCGATCTGGCTCGGGCTGACGGACCGGGTCATCAGTCTGAGATCCTATCCCCGTCCGGGCGACATCAGGCGCATGGTGGCCCGCTCTGCCTACGCCCAACTGGGATATTCGCCATTGCGCCTTGCCGGTACGGTGGCGGGAATGTGTCTGGCGTACGTGGCGGCCCCTGTCATCGCCGTCGTCGGAAGCTTCCCGGCGAACTTGCTTGCGGGCATGGCCTGGGCGCTGATGGCGGGCGCCTTCCAGCCGACCTTGCGGCAGTATCGGCTGTCGCCGCTCTGGGGCGCGGCGCTGCCCCTGATTGCGGCGGCCTACGTGGCATTCACTCTCGATTCCGCCTGCCAGCACTGGCGGGGACGAGGTGGACTGTGGAAGGGTCGCGTGCAGGCGATCGCGGCCAGACGATGACGGACATAGCCGATCTCAAGTCCGGGAAGTCCGAGCGGGACGAGAACTTCCCCGTCGCCTCCGCTCTCATCGCCCCGCGCTTTCGTCAGCCGATACTCGGCTTCTACAGATTCGCTCGCGCCGCCGACGATGTGGCCGACCATCCGCACCTTCCGGAGCGCGAGAAACTCGCGGCACTCGATCTGCTGGAGGCGACGCTTCTCGGCAGAACCGATGCCGCGCACGATGCCCTGCCGCTGCGCCGCGCACTTGCCGACACCGGGCTTGCGCCGGACCACGCGCTCGACCTCCTGACCGCCTTCCGCCTCGATGTAACCAAGCGGCGATATCGCGACTGGGCCGAACTGATGCGTTACTGCGGGTATTCCGCCATGCCCGTCGGGCGCTTCGTTCTTGACGTGCACGGCGAGGCGCGGTCGACCTGGCCGGCATCGGACGCCCTGTGCGCGGCACTGCAGGTCATCAATCATCTGCAGGACTGTGCGAAGGATTACCGTGCGCTCGACCGCGTCTACCTTCCGCTCGATGCGCTCGGCGCCCACGGCATTGGAGTCGAGGAACTGGCAAAGACCAAGGCCTCGCCGCCGCTTCGCCGCTGCCTCGAATCGCTGGCCGTCAAAACGGGGGAGCTTGTAGCCGACGCCACAAAGCTGCCGTATCAGGTGACGAGCGTCCGACTCGCCGCGGAGACTGCAGTCATCGTCGGTCTGGCGCGCAGGCTCATCCGGTTGCTGCCCACTCGTGATCCTCTCAGTGAGCGTGTGCACCTGAGCAAGGTGGGCACTCTCGGTGTCGCTGCGCGGACGGTGAGCCGGGTGCTCGTGGGCCGCACCTTGCCTTGGATCTGGCCGATTGCGGCCACCAGGGGTGATGCTTGGTGAACTCGCTGCAACAGTCCTCTGCCGTAGCGCCGAGCACCGGCCCGGCCGTTCGCAGCAGCTCGTTCTACCTGGCGATGCGCATCCTGCCACGGTCGCAGCGCCGGGCCATGTACGAGGTCTACGCGTTCTGCCGCGCGGTCGACAACATCGCCGACGATCCGGGGCCGCGGCCGGGCCGGATGGCGGCATTGGCTCGTTGGCGGGAAGACATATGCCGGATGTACTCGGGACTGGGTGTGACCGACCTGACGCTCGGACTTGCAAATCCGGTCGATAGCTACGGTCTCCGATCAGAGGACTTCCTGGCAGTCATCAGCGGGATGGAGATGGATGTCGCGGAGGACATGCGTGCGCCGGATTGGGAAACGCTGGATCTCTATTGCGACCGGGTCGCCTCGGCGGTCGGCCGGTTGTCGGTGCGGATATTCGGCATCGACAAGATGAACGGCTTGGAACTCGCTCACCATCTCGGCCGCGCGCTGCAGATGACCAATATCCTGCGCGACCTGGACGAGGATGCGGCGATGGGGCGCCTCTACCTTCCGAAGGAGGCGCTGTCGGCGGCCGGCATCGCGAGCCGAGACATCGCAGAGGTGCTGAGCCATCCGAGATTGGGTGAGGCGTGCATGCTCGTGGCGGAACGGGCGCGTCGCCATTTCGCGCAAGCGGAAGCCGCCAGCCTGCGCGGCCGGCGCGCGGCCATGCGCTCGCCGCGTCTGATGGCATCCGTCTACCAATCGGTCCTCGACAGGCTGGTCGAGCGCGGCTGGATCGCGCCACGGGCTTCCGTGCGGCCGACGCGATCGCAGATCCTCTGGCGCATCCTGCGGCACGGCCTCTTCTGAGCACGAACCGAACCATTCATGTCATCGGAGCCGGCCTCGCCGGCTTGTCGGCTGCCGTGCGCCTGGCGTCGGGAGGTCACCGCGTCATCGTGCACGAGTCCGCCCCGCAGGCGGGCGGGCGCTGCCGTTCCTACTTCGAGCCCGCTCTGGGTCTGACCATCGACAACGGCAACCATCTGCTTCTTTCCGGCAACCGCGCGGCCCTCGCCTTTCTCAGGGCGATCGGCAGTGCAAACAAGCTGACGGGCCCGCAGGAAGCCGTGTTCGCCTTCGCCGACCTTGCGACAGGCGAGCGTTGGCGGCTGCGGCCCAACAACGGACGCGTGCCGTGGTGGATCCTTTCGAAAGCCAGGCGTGTGCCCTCCACCCGCGCGCTCGACTATCTGGCGCTCTCGGGGCTTCTCATGGCCAAACGCGATCAGACCATCGGCGAGGCGATCGACTGCACTGGGCCGCTCTACGAGCGGCTGTGGCGACCGGTCCTGCTCGCCGCACTCAACGCGGAGCCGCGCGAGGCATCGGCACGGCTGGCCGGAGCTGTTGTGCGCGAGTCGCTGGCCCGTGGCGGAGCGGCCTGCCGTCCGCTCATTGCCGCGGACGGCCTGGCCGCGGCCTTCATCGAACCTGCCCTTTCCTATCTCGAGCGGCACGGCGTCGCCGTGCGGTTCGGCCATCAGCTTCGCCGGCTCGATTTCGCCGGGAACCGCGTGCGGGCCCTCGATTTCGGAGAGGACATCGTCGCGCTTGCTGCCAATGACGCCGTGGTTCTTGCCGTTCCGCCCTGGGCCGCGCCTGCACTGGTTCCGGGGCTGACCGCGCCGAGGCAGTTCCGCGCGGTCCTGAACGCACACTTCGCCGTTGCGCCGCCTGCTGGCCTGCCGGCCATGCTGGGGGTCATAGGTGCAACGACGGAGTGGCTGTTCGCCTTTCCGGGCCGGCTTTCCGTCACGGTCAGCGCAGCCGACCGCTTGAATGAGGCACCGCGGGAAACCCTTGCCCGCACCATCTGGAGCGAGGTGGCGACGCTCGCCGGCTTGGACGACAGGATGCCGCCATGGCAGATCGTCAAGGAGCGCCGGGCGACGTTCGCTGCCCTGCCGGAGGAGGATGCGCGGCGGCCCGGAGCGGGAACGCAATGGCGCAATCTCGTCCTTGCCGGCGATTGGATTGCGACGGGGCTGCCCGCCACCATCGAAGGCGCAATTCGTTCAGGAAACCGGGCCGCCGACATGGTGGCCACGGTGTAATCCTGCTAGACCGTTCTGGGACGGGTCGTCGAGGGATGATCGATATGACCACGGCGCGCTCACAAGCCGCGATTCGCAGCCCGGAAAAGCCGGTTTCCGTCGCGAGGATCGATGCCTCTATCGGCGCCGCAGCCAGCGCGCTCCTCGGCCTGCAGCACGCTGACGGGCACTTTGTCTTCGAGCTGGAGGCGGACGCCACCATTCCCGCGGAATATGTGCTCATGCGCCATTACCTCGGCGAGCCGGCGAACGAGGCTCTCGAGGGCAAGATCGCAGCCTATCTGCGTCGCATTCAGTCCTCCGATGGAGGATGGCCGTTATTTCACGAGGGCGCCTCCAACATCAGCGCCAGCGTCAAAGGCTATTTCGCGTTGAAGATGATCGGCGACCCGGTCGACGCCACACACATGACGCGCGCGCGCCGGTGTATCCTCGCCAGCGGAGGCGCCGGTGCCAGCAATGTGTTCACCCGCAACCTGCTGGCACTGTACGGGGCCATCCCGTGGCGCAGCGTGCCCGCGGTTCCGGTGGAAATCATGCTCCTGCCGCGCTGGTTCCCGTTCCACATCGACAAGATCTCGTACTGGGCGCGCACCGTGCTGGTTCCACTCACGGTCCTCAACGCGCTCAAGCCGAAAGCACGCAACCCCAGAGGCATCCTCGTTGACGAGCTCTTCGTGACGCCTCCGGAGCAGGTGCGCGTCTGGCCCAAGGGGGCGCATCAGAAATGGCCGTGGGCGCAACTTTTCGGTGGAATCGATCGGCTGCTGCGCATCGCCGAGCCGTTCTTCCCTCGGGTTACGCGCGAGCGCGCGATCCGCCAAGCGGTGCAGTTTGTGACTGCGCGGCTGAACGGGGAGGACGGCCTCGGCGCCATTTTTCCGGCAATGGCCAACTCCGTGCTTATGTTCGACGCGCTGGGCTACGCACCGGATCACCCGGACCGCCGCATCGCCAGGGCCTCGCTGGAGAAGCTGTTGGTGATCAAGGAGGACGAGGCCTATTGCCAACCCTGCCTGTCGCCCGTGTGGGACACGGCACTTGCCGCGCACACGCTGCTCGAAGTGGGCGCCGCCGCTGCCGAGCGGGCCGCGCGACGCGGCCTTGCGTGGCTCAAGCCTCGGCAGGTCCTCGACACGATCGGCGACTGGGGGGCGCGCCGGCCCGGCGTTCGTCCCGGCGGTTGGGC
>DATBKR010000317.1:0-10701 GCA_036555805.1 Hyphomicrobiaceae bacterium
CTTTGCGGCGGATGAGATCGGTTAGCGGCCGGTGAGGCGCACCCCGGGGCTTGGCGGCCCGGTCGCTCGCGCCACGGCCGCTCAGAAGGCCACCTGATCGCCGCCCTTGAGTTGCAAGATCGCTCTAGCCTCGTCGCTGGAGGCGACCTCGAAACCAAGCCCGGTGATGATGTGGCGGACCTTGGTGACTTGCTCAGCATTGCTGCGGGCCAGTTGGCCTGGACCGATCCAGAGCGAATCCTCCATGCCGACGCGGACGTTGCCGCCCATGGCAAGCGACATGGCCGCAATCGACATCTGGTTGCGGCCGGCGCCCAGCACGCTCCAATGATACTGATCGCCGAACACGCGATCGGCCGTGCGCTTCATGTGCAGCACGTCCTCCGGATGCGGGCCGATGCCGCCCAGAATGCCAAACACCGATTGGATGAAGAATGGTGGCTTGACGACGCCACGGTCGGCGAAGTGGCGCAAGGTGTAGAGATGACCGATATCGTAGCACTCGATCTCAAAGCGCGAGCCATTGTTGGCGCAGGTGGTGAGGATGTATTCGATGTCGGCAAAGGTGTTCTTGAAGACGAAGTCGCGCGAGTTCTCGAGCGCCTTCGGCTCCCAGTCGTGCTTGAACTTGCCCTTGTAGCGCGGGATCATCGGGTAGAGGCCGAAGTTCATCGTGCCCATGTTGAGCGAGGCGACCTCCGGCTTGAAGGTCGCGGCCGGGCGCACCCGCTCCTCGATCGCCATGGTCGGCGCGCCGCCGGTGGTGATGTTCACCACCACGGGTGAGCGCTGCTTGATCACCTTGAGGAATGGCGCGAACGCCTCGGGCGACTGGTCCGGCCGCCCGTCCTTGGGGTCGCGGGCGTGCAGATGCACCACGGCGGCGCCGGCCTCGGCCGCGCCGATGGCGGCGTCGGCGATCTCCTCGGCCGTGATCGGCAGATGCGGCGACATCGACGGGGTGTGGATCGAGCCGGTGACCGCGCAGGTGATGATGACTTTGTGGGCTTTGGCCACTGGGCGCCTCCTCCGTATTTTCGTGACGCGAAACCCGCCTGGCCCAATGGCCGCGCGACAGCGATTGGGCCAGGAGAGTGACCCGGCCAGCCTAGCACGCGCGCCGCGGGATGCTAGACTGGCCCCCGCGCACCGAATCGCTGGCCAGGGGGGCGGGGCCCGATCGGACCGGAGACCGTGGAGGCAGGGGAAGCCACGCGGGTTTGGTTTCATGGCGCGGATTGCTTTGCCAATCGGGGGAGGGGCGATGCGACGGGCGACCGCCGCCAGACATGGAGGCGTCAGCAGATTCCTGAGCCGCGTCCTGCGGCATGAGCCCGAGAGCATCGGGCTGTCGCTCGATGCCCAGGGGTGGGCCCGCATCGACGATCTGGTCGAGCGCGCCCGCGCCAACGGCACGCACCTGACCCGCGACCTCGTTCTGCGCGTCGCCGGGACGAGCGACAAGCAGCGCTTCGCCTGCGACGGCACCGGCCGCATCCGCGCCAACCACGGCCATACCGTTCCCATCGACTTGGGGCTGGTGCCGACCGAGCCGCCGCCGATCCTGTTCCACGGCACGGCCGCAACCTCGGTGGCGGCCATCAGGGCAGAAGGGCTGGTGCCCGGCCGGCGCCGGTACGTCCACCTTTCGGCTGACGCGGTCACGGCCACCTCCGTCGGTCAGCGACGTGGCCTGCCCGTGGTGCTGCGCGTGGCGGCCGGGCGCATGTGGGCCGCCGGGTTCGAGTTCGTGTGCTCGGCCAGCGGCATATGGCTCACCAGCGCCGTCCCCGCCGAGTTCATCCAGTTCCCATAGCGGTGTGTCGGACCCAGTGGGTCCGATACCCGCCGCGGCACAGAGCCGCATATGCATGATATGCCGTCGTCATGACCGACCTGCCGCGGGGGCGGGCGTCGGGGGCGCAGGCCGTCGCGATCGTGAACGGCAGCATCGGGACGCGACGCGTCAGAATGGGTAGTGCCGGTGGCCCGACTGGATGGTGATCCACCTGAGCTCGGTGAACTCGTTGACGGCGGCCTTGCCGCCGAACCGGCCATAGCCTGAGTCCTTCACGCCGCCGAACGGCATCTGCGCTTCGTCGTGCACCGTCGGGCCGTTGATGTGGCAGATACCGGTCTCGAGCCGCCGCGCCACCGCGAAGGCCCGGTTCACGTCGCGGCTGAACACCGCCGAGGACAGGCCGTAAGGCGTGTCGTTGGCGATGCGCACGGCGTCGTCCACGCCGTTGGCGCGCACCACCGCGGTGACCGGCCCGAACGACTCCTCCTCGTAGATGCGCATGGCGGGCGTCACGTGGTCGAGCACATGCGCGCCGATCAGCGTGCCGTCGATGGCCCCTGCCGCCACCAGCCTGGCGCCCTTGGCCACCGCATCGAGCACCAGCTGCGTCACGCGTTCCGCCGCCGCCCGGTCCACCACCGACCCCAGCACCGCCTTGCCCTCGCGCGGATCGCCCACCGAGAGCGATTTGGCCTTGGCGCCGAGCCGCGCCACGAAGTCGTCGGCCACCTTCTCGTCCACCACGATGCGCTCCGTGGACATGCAGATCTGGCCCTGGTTGGCGAAGGCGCCGAAGGCGGCGGCGTTCACCGCCTCGTCCAGGTCGGCGTCGTCGAGCACCACCAGCGGCGACTTGCCGCCCAGCTCCAGCAGCACCGGCTTCAGGTGCTCGGCGCATTTCTTCGCAATGATCTTGCCGACCCGCGAGGAGCCCGTGAAGTTCACGCGCCGCACGGCCGGATGCGCGATCAGCGCGTCCACCACCGCGCCGGCATCCTTGGGAGCGTTGCTGACGACGTTGACCACGCCGGGCGGGAAGCCCGCCTCGCGGAACAGGGTGCCGATCAGGCGGTGCGTGCCGGGGCACATCTCGGAGGCTTTGAGCACCACCGTGTTGCCGCAGGCGAGCGGCATGGCGATGGCGCGCACGCCGAGGATCACCGGCGCGTTCCACGGCGCGATGCCGGCCACCACGCCCACCGGCTGGCGGTAGCCCATGGCCAGGCTGCCGGGCACGTTGGAGGGGATGATCTCGCCGGCGATCTGGGTGGTCATGGCGGCGGCTTCGCGCACCATGCCGGCCGCCAGCATGCAGTTGAAGCCGGCCCACATGGCGGTCGAGCCGGTCTCCGCAGCCATCACTGGCGCGAACTTTTGACCCGCCGCCTCGATCAGGTCGGCGGCTCTGTTGAGCAGCGCCCGGCGCGCCGCGGGCGCCATCTCCGACCAAGCCGGGAAGGCCGCGGCAGCGGCATCGGCGGCGCGGGCGGCGTCCTCGGCGCTCGAAGCCGCGGCGCGCGCGGCGATGTCGCCGGTCAAGGGGTTGAGGCGGTCGAAGGTGGCGTTGCCGGCCGCCTTGACGTCGGCGTTGTTGATCATGAGGTCGACGGCGATCATGGTTTCGCTCCCGGCGGATGCTTGGTTGCTCGATGCCCGGCTCACGGGCGGCAGGCCGGCTCCGTGCGTCGCGTGCACGCCGCCGCCTTCCGGCGACTGCTTCTGAGACAGCCGCGCAGGCGCGGAAGCGGCGTCCGCCAGGCTGCCGTTGCTCTGCCTGCCGGTCGCGACGAGGCGGCCGCGTGCGTCCGTCAACCCGCCGCTGGCAGCGCGCGCCTCCCGGTCCAGGCCGCCCAGATACGCCCGCCGCACGGCTGGGTCGTCGCGCAGCTCCGCCGCGGAGCCCCCGCCGACGATGCGGCCGTTCTCCAAGAGATAGCCGCGGTTGGCGACGGCCAGGGCCTGGCGCGCGTTCTGCTCCACCAGCAGCACCCCCACGCCCAGCTCGCGGATGCGGCCCAAGGCCTGGAACAGTTCGCGGCATACCAGCGGTGAGAGGCCCAGCGAGGGCTCGTCGAGGAGCAGGATGGCCGGATCCGACATGAGCGCGCGGCCGATGGCCACCATCTGGCGCTCGCCGCCGCTCATGGTGCTGGCGAGTTGGCCCATGCGCTCGGCCAGGCGCGGGAAGAGCGTGACGACGCGGCGCAGATTCTCGCTGGCGTGGGGGCGCGCCCGCGCCGTGAAGGCGCCGAGCCTGAGGTTGTCCTGCACCGACAGGTCCGGGAAGATGCCGCGGTCCTCGGGCACCAGCGCCAGCCCCGCCTCCACCAGCCGGTGCGGCGCCATTGCCGTCAGATCCGCGCCGCCCAGCGCGATGCACGCGCCGGGCAGATGCGGCACCACGCCGCCCAGCGCCTTCAGGCAGGAGGACTTCCCAGCGCCATTGGCGCCGAGCATGACGACGATCTCGCCGCCCGCGACGCCCAGCGAGACGCGGTCGATCGCGAGGTGCTTGCCATAGCTGACCGAGAGTTGCGAGACTTCGAGCATTCCCTCCCCCGGAGCGCTCCCGGAGCAGCCGGCTTGCCGCCGCGCGCACTGCTCAGCGGATGTCTTCGCGTTCCCCGGATACACATCACAGTGCGGCGAGGGCCGGTCAACCCCCAACGGGCAAAAGCGCAATATGGCGTGCAGTTCGTCCCGCTCTCCGGCAAGCGCGGGCGCCTCAGGACCGTGCTGGTCTCGGTCCCTTGTCGGCGGAGGGGTCGCTCCCGGTGCATCCCCCGGGTGAAAGCTCGCCGAGCGGGCTCTGGCACTGCCACACGTAGCCGCGCTGCTGCATGCAGCTCTGCATGGCGGCCATCATCGCATCTTCCCGCTGCTTCTGCGGCGCCCCGGCGCCCACCCGCGAGGCCGCGCTGCGGCACTGGTTTGCCGCAGCCTGGAAGCCGGCGTCGACCGGGCGGCCGTCGGCGCGCGCCCACGTCATCTGCCCCCCGCCCCCGCCGCCGGCGCAGCCGCCCAACGCCAATCCAAAGGCAACCACGTGCACCCAACGCATGCTGTCCCTGTCCGGAAGCTCCCGCGGTCCCTTACCGCAAGGCCCACTATGCGGGCGGCGGACCATGGAAGCTGTCTCTTCCGGGCTACAGTAGGTGGGATTATTCCGAGCCTGCACAAGCGCCGGAAGACCGGGTGGTATTCCGGCTGCGGCGGGCGCCGCGAGGCGCGCGGATCGCTCTGTCGAAGACCTTCATCGACGCCTTCGTGAAGCAGACGAAGCCGAACTCCGTGGCGCATGTCCTCTCACAAGCTTGCCGGCGCCCGCACCCGGCGGCTATCGGCGCAGGGCCGGCCGCACGGCGGCTTCGATCAGGCCGCGGGCGGCGAGGTTGGCCATCAGGGCGCGCGTGCCGAAGGTCCATTCCGGGGCCGCGTCGCTGCGGCCGGCGCGGTTGACGAGCGTGCCGAGCTTCGCGGCGCGGATCGTCACCACGTCGCCTTCCTTGTGGGTGAAGCCGCCGCCACCGCCCTCGCGCTCCTTGGTGGGCACGAACATGGTGCCGAGGAACAGCATCACACCGTCGGGATACTGGTGCGAGCGGTTGAGCGTCTCGCCCACCAGCTCCGCAGGATCGCGGCTGATCCGGCTCATGGAGCTGACGCCCTCCACCTCGTAGCCGTCCGCGCCCTCGACTCGCAGGGCGATATCGGTCGCCCTCACGTCGTCGAGCGAGAAGGTGTCGTCGAACAGGCGCAGGAACGGGCCGACGGCCGTGGAGGCGTTGTTGTCCTTGGCCTTGGACAGCAGCAGCGCGCTGCGCCCCTCGAAGTCGCGCAGGTTCACGTCGTTGCCGAGCGTCGCCCCGACGATGGCGCCGGCGCTTGACGCGGCCAGTACGATCTCCGGCTCCGGGTTGTTCCAGACGGACTTGGGATGCAGGCCGATGGTGGCGCCGTAGCCGACCGCCGAGCCCGGCTGCGCCTTCGTGAACACCTCGGCATCCGGCCCGATGCCCACCTCAAGGTACTGCGACCACAGCCCGCGCTCCACCAGCGCGGCACGCAGCGCCTCCGCCTCGGCTGAGCCCGGTTTCACCTTGGAAAGATCCACGCCGATCTGGGCGATGAGCGCCGCCCGCGCGGCGTCCGCCGCCACCGGGTCGCCGCTGGCCTGCTCTTCCACCACCCGCTCGAGCAGGCTGGACGCGAACGTGACGCCGGCGGCCTTGATGGCCTGCAGATCGATCGGTGCCAGCAGCCACGGCCGCGACGCATCGCGCTCTGCGGGGTCGCTGTTGCGCAGCAAGTTATCGACGCTGCCCAGCCGCTGGTCGGCGGGCAGCGTGCGCAGGAAGGCGACCGGATCGGGCAGGTCGAGCAGCGCCGAGACGGTCGCCACATGCCGGCTCACATCATGGACGCCGTCCGGCCGCACCAGCACCACGCACGGCCCGGCCAGAGCGCCGGGCACCCAGGCACGCCCGATCCACGTCCCGGCATAGCCGTCCTCCGGCGGCACGTAGGCGTCGAACAGCGACGGGGTCATTGAAGGCCTCCCTTCGGGGTCAGACCCCATGGCACAACCCCTGCACTGGCAATGCAAGGCATCTCTTGGCGTCGCCCACTGGGGTCAGACCCGCTGGCTCTGACCCCGTCCGCGCTCTCACGCATACGCGGCCCTGAGATCGAGGGTGGCGTGGACGCCGACCGAATCGTAGTTCTCGGCCAGCCACTGCCTGGCGACGGAGCGCCCGAGGTCGTGCAGCTCCAGCAGGAACGACCACTCCGCGTTGAGCCGTGAGGAGGCGGCGAACGCGTCGAGCTTCTCGCCGCCCGCAATGCGGTGCATCCGCACCCGCTTGTACTCGTCGGTGGACAGCTTGCCGGAGTCGATCAAGCGCCTGACGAACTCGATCGCGCGCAGCTCGCCCAGCAGGTTGGCGTTGAAGGTGATCTCGGTGAGCCGGTTGTGGATCTCTTGGGCGGTGTAGGGAGTCGCGCGCCGCTCGATGGGGTTGATCTGCACCAGCAGGATGTCGTCGGTCTCAGTCTCGTAGAACAGCGGGAAGAGAGGCGGATTGCCCGCGTAGCCGCCGTCCCAGTAGGGCTCGCCGTCGATCTCCACCGCCGGGAAGATGGTCGGCAGGCAGGCCGACGCCAGCACGTGGTCGGCCGTGAGCTCGCTGCGCTGGAAGACCCTGGCCTTGCCGGTCCATACGTTGGTGGCGGACACGAAGAGCTTGGGCTCGCGGCAGGACCGGACGCGCTCGAAGTCGATGAGGTCGTGCAGCGCATCGCGGAGCGGATTGAGGTCGAGCGGGTTCTTCTCGGAGGGGCTCAGCACGCTGGCCCAGGCATCGAGCCATGACCGCGCCGGCGAGCCGTCGCCATTCCAATAGCCGAGGAACAGGTTGAGCAGCTGCTGCTGGGCTGGCGGGAGCACGCCGTCGAGGCTGATCCGCTGCCAGAACTTGCGCAATTGCTCGCGCGCGCCGTCGGGGCCGCCCTCGAGCCAGCCTTCGGCGAGGACGACGGCGTTGACGGAGCCCGCGCTCGCCCCCGTTATGGCCTCGATTGCAAGCCGCCCGTCTTCCAGCAGCGCATCGAGCACGCCCCAGGTGAACGCCCCGTGGGCGCCCCCGCCCTGCAGCGCGAGCGACACCGTCTTCTCCGCTTTCGGTCCGGCGAGGCCGCGCAGCCCCCCGTTCGATGTCCCGGCTTGGCCCGTCATGGCAGTGTCCGACGTCCCGGCTGAAGAGGCTGGCCACTTGGTATCACGTCATCGCGCCGACTTGCCAGATGCCGTGGACGGAGCGCCGGCCTGCACGTTCACGTGACGTGCTCTCCGAGATGAATGACGGATGAATGGGGCGTTGCGACGGAATTCAGTGGTCCGAGCCGTCAAATGGGATGAGCTGGGGACAAGCGTGAAGCGAAACAGAATGGGTAGACCGCTATGAGCATGAAACTGACGTTGGGCACGGCCATCGTCGCGACGGCAGCGTTCCTGGCTCCAGCTTCGGCCGCCCCGCTGGCGCCCGCAACCAGCGCGGTTGTGGCCGGCGGGCAAGACCTGGTGCAGCCGGTGCATTGGCGCCGCCACTGGCACCGGCATCATTATTATCCGGGCTACTACTTCTATCCGAGGTATAACTATTACCCGAACTACTACTACTCCGACGACTGGTGGTGGTACCGCCGGCACCGCCATCACCGCTATTGGCGCCACCATCACCGCTGGTGATGCTGGCCGCCTCTCGGAGGCGACCGGCGAAGTTGCCCTGAGACGTTCCTCCCTACCGTGGTCATATCGAGCCGGCCTCCTGCAGGCGCCGGCTCTTTTCCTTGTAGTTTGTGCGCCGCCTTGCGCGGCCTCGTGCTAGGCTGAGCCGGGCACGGCGGGCAGGTAGCCTGCCCGCGTCAGGGCGTGCAGGCGCCACAGCAGCAGCAGGGCAAACACCGTGGTGCCGATCGAGAGGCCGGCCCAGACGCCGATGGCGCCGAAACCCAGGACGAAGGCCAGCCCGTAGCTGGCACCGAAGCCCGCCACCCAATACCCCGCCACAGCAGCCAGGAGCGGCACGCCCGTGTCGTTGAGGCCCCGCAGGGCGCCGGCGGCGACCGTCTGCAGGCCGTCGGTGACGAAGAACGTGGCGCCCACGGCGAGCAGGGTGGCGGCGAGCGCCACCGTCTCGGCCGCGGCCTGGGCCTCGGCGCCCAGGAACAGCAGGGGCACCAGGCGGCGGAAGGCAATCACCGCGAGCGTCATGGCCGCCATGAACGCCACGGCGAGCCAAATCGCGGCAAACCCGGCGCGGCGCGTGCCGTCCGCGTCTCGGCGCCCGGCAGCCTGGCCGACGCGCACCGTGGCGGCGAGCGAGATGCCGAACGGGACCATGAACAGGATTGCCGCCGTCTGCAGCGCAATGGCGTGCGCGGCCAGGGCGGCGGCACCGATGCTGCCCATCAGCAACGAGGCCGCCGCGAACATGCCGAACTCGAGGAGGAAGGCCGCCGAGATCGGCGCACCAACCACGAGCAGCCGGCGCAGCAGGGTCCAGTCGGCACGCCAGAACCGCCCCAACACCTGGAACTTCTTGAAGGGACGGCGCGCGTATGCGAACCACACCGCGGCCGCGCACATGGCGACGTTGACGACTGTGGTCGCCACGCCCGCGCCGAGAATGCCGAGGCGGGGCGCGCCGAGCGTGCCGTAGATCAGCGCGTAGCCGAGCACCGCGTTGACGGGAATGGCCCAGAGCGTGATCCAAAGCCCAGGCTCCGGCCGGTTCACGGCGCTCATGAAGTTACGCAGCGCGATGAATGCCCACGACGGGACCAGGCACCAGGAGAGCCCGGCGAGATAGCGCCCCGCCAGCTCGGCCGTATCCCGCGGCTGGCCCAGAGCGAGGAGGATCGCCTCGCCGCCCCAAAGCTGCAGCGCCGTCAGCGGCACACCGGCCAGCAGCGCCGCCCACAGGCCCACGCGCACCGACCGCCGCACCATGCGCGGCCGGCGCGCGCCGAAGGCCTGCGAGGCCAGCGGCGCGACCGCCGAAACCAGACCCATGCCCAGCGCATAGCCCGCGAACAGCACGGTGTGGGCCAGCGCCGCCGCGGCGACCACCCGATCGCCGAGACGGCCGAGCAGGGCGAGATCGGTCGTCATCATGGCGATCTGCCCGAGCTGGGTTGCCGCCATCGGCGCCGCCAGCTTCAGGGTCTCGACGATCTCGTGACGCCAGGGCGTGGCGCTCTGCGGCACGCGGCGCGCGCCGACAGTGTGGGTCTCCAGGGCGGTCATCGCCGGAACATAGGCGATGGTGCCCAAAAAGGAAGCTGCGATTCGGACCGCGCGGCATCGCGCACCATCACTCGTGCGGCATCCGCCGTGCGGGACCCCGCGCCCGCGTGCCGTCACCTCCCCGGCAGCACCAGCACCTTCGGCTCGGACGGCAGCGTCGCCTGCGAGACGACGATGGTGGACTCCTTGCCCATCTCGACGGGGAAGTCGTTGCGGATGCGGTCGAGGAACCGCGTCAGGGTGTACGTGTCGAAGTAGTGCATCGGCAGGACGAGGCGCGCACGCAGGGTCCTGAGCGTCTCGACCGCGCCCGCCACGTCCATTGTGTAGCTGCCGTCAACCGCCACCATCACCACGTCGAGCTGGCCGATGCGGGCGACCTGCCGGTCGCTCAGCGTGTGGTGCAGGTGGCCCAGGTGGCCGATACACATGCCGGCGATTTCGAAGATGAACACGGAATTGCCGTAAGGGATGTATCCGCCGGCCCAATCGCGGATGTTGGTCGGCACGTTGCGCACGCGCACGTCGCCCAGCGTCAGGTCGTGCTCGGCCGGCCCGCCTTGCGGGTTCCACCCGCGCAGCACGTGGCTGATGGCGGGATCGGGCGCCGTCGAGTAGTGGCTCGTGTGGGCCCGGTTCATGGTAGCGATGTCCGGCACCACTGGGGGCCGGATGTAGTCGTTGTAGTCGGTGGCAATGCGGATGCCGTCTGCGCTCTCGATCAGCCAGGTCGCATGACCCACGAACGTCAAGCGCACCTCGGAGGCTTCAAGGGAAGCCGAGCGGTACGAAGCGGGTCGCACCGGCTGCGGCGCCTGCGATACGGCAAGGCAGCGGTCGGCCACCTGCGCCTCGGCGGGCGCCGCAAACACCAGCGCGAGGGCGACGAGCAGCGATGGATGACGACAGCGGCGCATGCGTTACCTCGGATCGGACCAGGACACCTCAAGGCTCAGGCGGTCAATTGGGCGCCCCTTCGAGATACCAGCGCCACTGCTTCTCCCCGATCATGCAGTCGTAGACCTCGGCGTCCGGTTCCTCGGCCTGTGCACGGATGAGGCGCGGCGGCGAGCCCAGTCCCGAAATCTCCAGC
>DATBKR010000318.1:0-8404 GCA_036555805.1 Hyphomicrobiaceae bacterium
TTCCGCCCCGTCCTGATATCGTACGACAACACCGTGGAGGGCGGAGAGCCAGCCACCTACATCGTCGAGAACGAGCGGCTGCGCGCGGCCCTGCTGGAGGCGCTGGCGCGGCGCCCCGGCATCGCCGCCATCCCCGGCACGCTCGAGACCTGGCACCCTGCCGAGGCTGCCGGCGTCATCGGCCTTGCCGAAGGCCGCACCCTGCGCACGCCCCTGGCGGTTGCCGCGGACGGGCGCGCCTCGCCCCTGCGTGCCGCCGCGGGGATCGGCGTGGTCGGGTGGCAGTATCCGCAAGTCGGCATCGTCGCAACCATCGCCCACGAGAAGCCGCACCGCTCGCGGGCGGTGCAGAACTTCCTGCCCGGAGGACCCTTCGCCATTCTGCCCCTCCAGGGCAACCGCGCGTGCGTCACCTGGACCGAGGAGGAGGGCGAGGCCCGCCACATCCTGGCCCTCAACGATGCGGACTTCCTGACGGAGGTGGAGAAGCGCTTCGGCTACCGCCTGGGCGAGATCGCGCTGGTCGGCCCGCGCGCGGCCTGGCCGCTCGCCATGCAACTGGCGCGCCAGCTGGTGGCCGATCGGCTGGCGCTGGTGGGCGATGCCGCGCACCTGGTGCACCCGATCGCCGGCCAGGGGCTCAACCTGGGGCTGCGCGACGTGGCCGCGCTGACCGAGGTGGCCGCCGACGCGGCCCGCCTCGGCCTCGACGTGGGGTCAGGCGCCGTGCTGGAGCGCTACGCGCGCTGGCGCCGCACCGATGCTGCCATGTCGGCGGCCGCCTTCGACGCCCTCAACCGCCTCTTTTCCAGCGACTCGGCGCTCCTGCGCACCGCCCGCGATGCCGGCCTCAGACTGGTGGACCGCCTGCCGGGCCTCAAGCAGCTGTTCGTGACCGAGGCCGCCGGCCTCACCGGCGACGTGCCGAAGCTGCTGCGCGGAGAACCGGTGTGATCCCTATCGGAACGGCAGATCGGTCGTCCCCGGGCGCAGCCCGGCCTGGGTGAGCATGCAGTGCACCTGGCCTCGGTGGTGCGTTTGGTGGTTGAACATGTGCGTCACCAGCAGCCACTTGGGCCTGGAAGCCTCTCGCCCCATGGCGCCGGAGAACCACGTCAGGTCTCCGGCGAGCCACGCCGGATCGAGCCGCCCCGCCCAGTCGAGGACGACCTGATCGAAGGCCACGCGCTCGCGCTTCAGCTCGTCCCAACCGTCGTACATAGCGACCGACTCCGGGATGCTCGCCACCTCGGGCGTGGGCGTATCGGCGAAGCGGCTCATCCAGATCTGGTCGGCCCACAGGAGGTGGTTGAGGGTGCCGTGGATGGAGCCGAACCAGGCGCCGCGCGGCTCCTTGCGCGCGGCATCGCTGAGCGCTTCCGCCGTCCCGTAAAGGTTCTCGTTCTGCCAGCGGTTGTACTCCGCCATGGCGCGGATGTGGCCGGTAGTGATCATTGGGACCTCAGGTTGTGGCCCAGCCGGGCGATGTCTTGCGCCAGGACCTCGTCGCTGCCGCCGTCGGCGCGCGCTACGGCCTGCAGCATTTCGATCACGTCGGACCGCTCCGTCGGCCCGCAGGTGCGCAGGATGAGCGGCGTCAGGCGTCGGAACACCTCGCCGGCATCGGTGCGGTCCTGCACCAGCCAGCGGGCGCGGGCGAACAGGTCCTCGGCCTGCCGCTCGGTGGCGCCGAAGCGCCCGCGCATCTGTGCCGTGACCGCGGCATGCTCGCACTCGGTGATGCTGCCGTCGGACTGGGCGGCGGCCACCATCATGGCCGCTGCCGCCTCGCGCGCGTCCTCGACGGCGTCGAGCGGATGGCGCAGCTGCTTCCGGCGCCAGCCCCAGCGGCGGAACAGGCCGCGCGCCTCGTCGGCCGCATCGGCGATGTCGCGCGCGGCATGGGTGGTCTGCTGCATGCGAAACAGAATGAGCGCGACGGCGCCGAGCACGGCTCCCAGAATGGCGATGATATGCATGCGATCCCCAAGTTGAAGGAAAGCCCGCCCATTACGTCCCCGGAGGGGCCTCGCCTCATAAGACCCCCGAACGCCCTCTCATATTACGCTTCCCATCCGCCCTGCACCTCCTATTCGCGCCCGAGCAGCGTCACGAGGTCGATGAGGCCGTACTTGACGCTCGCCCAGGCCGCGCCGAACAGCAGCGTCGAGATCAGGGTGGTGAGGAGCGCCACGCGCACCAGGCGCGGCCTGGTGGGTGCGCTTTCCGGCGTGCCCGGAACGACGCTGCCGTCCTCGCCCTGGGTGCGCACGCCGATGGGCAGCACGGCGAACAGCACCGTCCACCACAGGACGACATAGATGGCAATGGCGAACGTGACCCTCATGCCGTCTGCCTCAGGCCTGCTCGATCTCGACCAGCGTGCCGCAAAAGTCCTTGGGGTGCAGGAACAGCACCGGCTTGCCGTGGGCGCCGATCCTGGGCTGGCCGTCCCCTAGAACACGCGCTCCCGCCGCCTGGAGACGGTCGCGGGCCGCCAGGATGTCTTCCACCTCGTAGCACAGGTGATGCATGCCGCCGCTTGGGTTGCGTTCCAGAAAGGCGGCAATTGGCGAGCCCTCGCCCAGCGGCTCCAGCAGCTCGATCTTGGTGTTGGGCAGCGTCACGAACACCGCCGTGACCCCGTGCTCAGGCTGCGGCGCGGGCTCGGATACCTGCGCGCCGAGTGCATTGCGATAGACGGCAGCCGCCTCCGCGAGCCTGGGAACGGCAATGGCGACGTGATTGAGACGGCCGATCATGAGCACCTCGGTGTGCGTTCCGGCCCCTTGTAGCACCCGCCCTCCGGAAAGCACCACCCCACGCCATTATCCCCGCCGTCATCCTGGAGGCAGATCCGACCCGTCGTCCCCGACGGAACTCTGCGAGCCGCAGGCGAACAGCGCTCCGATCCGGGACCTCGGCGAGTTCGACTCGTGGATGGAGGCCCCGAATAGATTCGGCCGCGGCTTGCAGCCGCGGCTTCGGCTTGCGGGATGACGGGTGCGAGAGCCTTACCCCGAAGTGGTCTTGCGGAACGCGGCGGAGGCCAGTAGGCCGGCGCCCACCGCGATGCCCACGGTGGTGAAGCCGTAGAGCGTGGGCAGGCGGTAGGCGAAGGCGTGCAGGTACCATTCCAGGCCCTCGCGGCCGAGCGTGTGGCGGACGGAGACTCTGTAGAGAAACTTTTCTTCACGGAAGAGATAAACATGGGTCAAGAGCGGGCCGACTGGGACGTTGGCCGGCAGCACGACGCTGGCGCGGAACAGGCTCTTGCCCGTGAAGCCGGCGCCGAACGGGCGCTCCACATAGAGCCGGGCCTTGCGCTTCAGCTCCACAACGGCGTCGCGGTACTGCTTGATGTCCTCGTTGGAAAGCGGCTCGCTCTGGCCCACGGCGGGCGTGAACCGGATGTGGTGCAGCCCGATGCCGTGCAGCGTCCTGAAATCCTCGGATGCGATCTCGTCGATGGGGCGGTTGGATGCCACCGCATAGTAGCTCGGCACGTTGTCGAAGATGACCGAGGAGGTGTTGAGCCACAACCCGGCGACATTGCTCTTGCGCCGCACCACCATCCGGCTCGGCACACCCTCCACCACGATGATCAGGTCGTAGTAGCCGGACTCGGCGCTGGGCTGCTGGCTGCCGTCGACGGCGCCAAACACCACGATCTCGGTGCCGTTGAAGTTGGAGGTGACGGCGATGTTGCGCGCCGACACATCGGCTTCCACCGACTCCTTGGCGCCTGGCTGCTGCTCGCGCCTGATCTCCTGCTGGCGGATGCCCGGTGCCTCCTTGGCGACCGGCGGCGGTGCCTTGCGCCTCTGCGCGAGGGTCTCACCGATGCCGGGCGCGAGCAGGCCCACGGCCAGCACCCCGAGGAACGTCAGCACCCCGCGATGGCGATAGAGCCAGGCCATCAGGTCGCCCCCGCCCGGCCGGCGGCATAGAGTTGCGCTGGCGCAAAAATCGAGATTTCTGCGACGGGGAGATAGAGCCATCGAACCCACGCCCATGCGCTGCGGCGCCCGGCCATCTCGGTGCAACGCTCCCGGAGGCGGCGCCGCCTGCCATCGAGCTCACCGGAGCAGCGCCATCAGCCAGGGACACCATGTGGCGCGGAAAAGCAAGTCCCGATGGCGGCGCCGGCGCATCGAGGATTGGGGGCTGGATGCGGGCGCGGCGCTTCAGCTTGCGCCCTCGGTCGGCAGAGCCCGGCCGTTCGGATCGGGCATCTCGGGCCCGCCGGCGGCTGAGGGCGCGCCCGGGGCGATGAGGGCGGGCCTCACGGGCGGCGCAGGACCGGCGAGGGCCTGGTAGAGGAAGTACGTGCTGCCAGCCAGGATGACCGCACCCGCCATAAGCAGGAGGCTGAGGCTGGTGCGCCTGAAGGCGTCGGCGGCCGGCCCCTCGGCTGCCGCCGGCGGCACCTCCGGGTGCTCATCGTCGAAGGCCGAGACAGCCGACTGGCGCAGCTTCATTCGCAAAGCCGCGATCTGCCGACCGACGGGATTCGGCGCTGCGCCCTGCGGCCGGTCGAGCTCCTGCCGCACCGACCATTCCACGACCGCGGCCGGCAGCATTGCGCGGTCCTGCGCGGTCTCAGCCAAATCGCGCGACAACGCCCGCGGCGCGTCCGCAGCCGGCCTTGGCGCGTAGTCGGCCGCATCCAGCATGGCGTGATAGAAGTGCGGTGCCGGCGTCCACTCGCCTCCCACGGGCAGCCGCGAGTGGGCGCGACCTGCGTCAGCGGCCCGCTCCAGGTCGGAGCCCGCGAGCGTGGGCACGCTGAGATCGGGCGCCGGCTTCGAGGCCTCCATGGCGTCCACGCTGTCGCCCAGGCGGTTGATGGCCTCCTCCAGGTTGTGCAGCGCATTGGCGGTGCGCTGTTCGCCCTCCCGCCACTCGGCGATGCAGTCCCGCAGCAGCTTCTCCAGGGCGGCGGCGCGCTGCTCGCCCGCCTCGTCGAGCCGCCGGGCCAGGGTGCGCACCTCGTCGTCGATGGCACCGATCTGGTCGAGACGGTTCCGCGCCCGATCGAGCTGGGCGGCGAGTTCCATCACGTCGCTCTCGATGGACCTGATGCCGTCGAGATCGGTGCGCTGGGCGACGCGGCCCAGCGCGGCGCTGAAGCGCTGCTCGATGCCATCGAGGCGTTCGTTCAGCACGCCGAACGACCGCTCCGGGCTGGCCTGGCCCAGCGAGTCCTGCAGACGCTTGGCGAGGCGGGAGAGATGGGCCTCCAGCCATGTCTCGTCGACGGGCTCTGCCTCGCGCTCGGAGCCGGGGGCCCGGTTCTTGGCGAGGTTCTTTGTGGCTCTTGCCTGCGCGTGCCGCCGGCGGTCGCGCGCCGCCGGCCTTGCGAGGTCTCCATCTTCCGACTCGTAGAGACGGGTCAGGGCCTCGGCGGACACCGCGTCCCAAGGCTCGCCTGCGCCGAACGTGTGGACCTGGGCCCACGGCGTGTCGCCGCGCACGCCGGCCGCAGCCGCGCCGGCGCTTCTGCGGGCGCGTGGCGCGTGATCCGGACTGGTCTCGGCGTATTCGGAGGACGGCATAGGTAGTCCGCTGGTGGTCGCGCATGCGATGACGAGTGCCAGGCGCGCCGGCGTGGTCGCCCGGAGCTCAGGCAATCCCCAGTCACGCAGCTGGGCTCGCACGCAAGGGGCGTGCGCGCCCGGGAGTCTCGGGAGTACCGGCGCAGGAACGGCGCTGAGGATCGCATTCCGCTTGTAAAGCTTTGGTTAATTCTTATCCACATCACAATGGGTTAGCCTGCTTTGACGACGCCGGCGTGGCGGCATTGCGCGGCGGCCGGCGCGCGTGCTCAGGTGTGTAACGAGTCGTATGAGGCCGATCGACCGGTGCAGGAGCTGCTCGTGCTGCGACAAGCCCATCATCTCATCACGGTCGAGACCAAGGGGCCCGGCTTCACCGATGTCACGGCGCAGGTGGCCGCGTGGCTCGCCACCGTCGGCGCCCGGGACGGGCTGCTCACGCTCTTCATCCGCCACACCTCGGCGTCCCTGACGATCCAGGAGAACGCCGATCCGGACGTGCTGAGCGACCTGATGGCCGCCCTGGAGCAGGCGGCGCCGCGCTCGGCGCGCTATCGCCACTCCGTCGAGGGGCCGGACGACATGCCGGCCCACATCAAGGCCATGTTCACGTGCACCAGCCTCGGCGTGCCGGTGCTGGCAGGACGGGCCCAGCTCGGCACCTGGCAGGCGATCTATCTCGTCGAGCACCGGGACCGCCCGCACCGCCGCGAGATCCTCCTCCACTTCCTCGGCACGCTCGCCGGCTGAACGGCGCCTTCCTCTCGATCTGGGTTCATCGGCGGTTCACTCAGGCTTGGGCACGCTTTCCCTGCGGCCCGCTGCGGCCGGATTGCCCCGACGCCGTGGGTGGGTGGGAGGAGGGCGCCATGGACGACGGTGGACGCGTACCCGAGGACGGATTGTCTGCCGAAGCCGGTGTCCCCCTCGTCATCGCCGAGGAGCTGGCCGGGGGCGGCGCCGGCCTCTTCGTCATCGCGCTGTTCGCCTATGTGAAAGCGTCGCTGACGCGCATGCTGCGGGTTCTGCCGTGGCTCGTCAGGGGACGCGAGCACGCCGAGCGCAGGCTGGTGGATGCCGGCGTCGCTTCCTGCCTGTCGCTGAGCCCGCGGCTGGCTGGCCTTGCCGAGCGCGCGGCGGCGCAGGGACGGCCGGTTTACCTCGCGAGCCGCAGGTGCTCGCCCCTGCTGGAGGCGCTCGCGGCGCGCCATGCCGGCATCGCCGGCACGATCGTGGTGCCCCATGGCCTCGGACGCAGACACGGCGCGGCTTGGGTGCTGGAGCGCTTCCCGGACGGCTATGACGCCGTGGTGAGCAAGGGCGGCGCCGTGAGCATCGAATGGCGTGCTCCCGCCGGTGTGCTGACCCGGCGCTTTGGACCCGATGTCGACTCCTCCCCCGTAAGCGAAGGGCGTGGCGTGCGCGTCTCGGCGGTGCGCGAACTGGCGAAGGCCCTGCGTCTGCACCAGTGCGTCAAGAATGCCCTGGTTTTCGTGCCGCTTGTCCTCTCCGGCCGGTTCACGCACGTATCGGAGATCGGCGACACCCTGCTGGCCTTCCTGGCGATCACCTCGGTGGCCTGCGGCACCTACATCCTCAACGACATCTGGGACGTGGCGGACGACCGCGCCCACTGGTCGAAGACCGAGCGGCCCATTGCCAGCGGGCGCCTCTCGGCCGCCACGGCGCTCGGCGTTGCCCTGGTGCTCATCGCCGCAGGCCTGGCACTGGCCGGCCTGGTCTCCTGGCAGACCTGCACCGTGCTGCTCCTCTACCTGGCGCTGACGCTCGCATACTCGCTCCATGTGAAGACCGTTCCCTTCCTCGACGGCTTCACGCTGGCAACGCTCTTCACCATCCGGCTCGGGCTCGGCGTGGTGGCGGCCGACGCGCCGCCCTCGCCGTGGCTGTTCGTGTTCTCGATGTTCCTGTTTTCCTCGCTCAGCTACGCCAAGCGGTACACCGAGATCAGCCGGGCCATTGCGCGCAAGGCCTACGGGCTCAACGGGCGCGGCTATCGCCCGGTCGATTCCCCCATGGTGCTCGCCGTAGGCTTGTCGGCGGGCCTCGGTGCGGTCATGATCATGGTCCTCTACATCGTGGAGGAGGCGTTCCGCAGTAGCTTCTACGGCACCACGGCCGGGCTTTGGGGGTTTCCGCCGCTCGTCTTCCTGTTCGTCGTGCGCATCTGGCTTGTCAGCGTGCGCGGGGAGATGATGGACGATCCCGTGGCCTTTGCGGTGAGGGACAGGGCCTCGATCGGCCTCCTGGGCCTGCTGCTGGTCTGCTTCGGAGTCGCCTGGCTGGTTTAGCCGGAGACGGGGGATGCGGATCTTTTGTTGGCTCGCGCTGGCGGGGCTTGCCCTGCTCGGCTCCACGAGCCCTGGCGCGGCGCGCGTGCACGCGCAGATGTACTGCTGGGCGCTCGACTCGGAGCTTCCGATCTCCTGCGAGGGAGAGGACGAGGAGGACGAGGGCGACGAGCTGAGGCTGGGGTCAGACCCCTCGCCACCGACGGCTCGATCTGAAATGCTGCCTTGGCGGCGAGGGGTCTGACCCCATCGACCTCAGTTGGCTGGATTGGCCTGCACCTGCGCCCTCTCCTGCTGGCGCTTGGCGAACAGGTTGGCGAAGTTGATCGGGTCGAGCAGCAGCGGGGGGAACCCGCCCTCGCGCGTCAGATCGGCCACCAGCCGCCGCACGAACGGGAACAGCAGGGTGGGACAGTCGATCAGCAGGAACGGCTCCAGGGCAGGCTCGGGCAGGTTTTCGACCTGGAACATGCCGGCGTAGGCCAGCTCCAGATCGTAGATGGTGCCGAGCTTGTTGGTGGCCTCGGCCTTGAA